>JBOGYA010000032.1:0-16595 GCA_050696515.1 Solirubrobacteraceae bacterium | reverse complement strand
GCCCTGCGGGGTCGGCTCGCCGCACAGGTCTTCGCCCACGGCCGTGCCGAAGCAGGCGTAGCGGTCGGCCCGCACGTCCTCCAGGTAGGGGGGCAGGTAGAAGCCTCCCTTCGCCGCCCGCACCCCGTGCACCGTCGGCCCCGTCACGACCAGGCACACCTGCGGGGCCGTCCCCGGCGGCGCCGGGTAGATGTTTCCGCACAGCACGTCGCGCGTCGTGTAGCCCTGCAGGTCCTGCTCGATCGAAATGTTCTTCTCGGCGTGGCCTGTGTAGGCGCGGCCCGCCACCGCCCGCCACGTCCGCAGATCCGCCGTCAGGCGTTCGTTGACGTGCACCTCGCGCACGAGGTCGTTGACGGTCGCCACCGCGAGCACCAGCAGCGCCAGCACCAGCAGCGTGCTCTCCACCCGCCGCAGGTCTCCTCTGCCGCGGCGTTCGCGCTCGCGCGGGCGCAACCGCTCCGGCAGGCGCTCCCACCGTCCGCCCGACTCCGCTGTCGAGGCCGCCTCGCTCATCCCCCGCTCCACGCCCGTCGGGTGTTCCAGGCCAGCGTCACCCTCGCGCCAATCCGCCGCCGACCCTTCGCCGCGCCGCTCATGACACCGGGGAGAACAGCGGCGCGGTCTGGTGGACGATGAACAGGCCCTGCACCGCCAGTGTTGCGATCAACAGGCGCCGGTCGCGCGCGATCGCCGCCAGCGGCAGCGTCCACAGCGTGTACCACGCCAGCAGCCACGTGCTCGTCACCGCGATCGCCAGCAGCGACCACCCCGACGCCGCCACCCAGTCGTACCCCCGCCACGTGCGCCACAGCAGGTGCACCACGATCGCCACCAGCGCCACCTTCAGCAGATCGTGGTCTACCGGGAACACACCCGGCTTGCCCAGCAGGTGCGCGATCTCCGTCGGGAAGCTGTCGGTCGACACGAGCGCCGCGTCGCGGTTCAGCGCCGACACCACGTCCAGACCGTGCAGGCCGAACACCGGGTACGACACCGCCGCCACCGCCACCAGCGCGCCCGCGGCCCCCCACAGCGCCGAGGCCTTGCGGCGCGAGAGCAGCATAAACGGCAGCAGCACCGCCCCCGTCGCCTTCACGAGCGCCCCCGCCACCACCGCCGCGCCCGCCGGCGCGTCCCTGCCCGCGAACGCGAGGCTCACCGCCGCCATCACGAAGAAGGTCATGATCAGGTCGTTGTGCGCGCCCCCCAGCCCGTACAGCACGTACAGCGGGTTGGCCCCTACGGCCACCAGCGCCGTGGCCGGGTCGTACCCCCGCACGCGCGCGCAGCGCCACGTCAGCGCGAGGGTGCCCGCGCTCGCCGCCAGCGCCATCGCCTTCGCGGCCCACACCGCACCCTTCAGGCCCAGCAGCCCTAGCGGGTAGGAGAGCAGCGTGTACAGCGGGCCGTACGCCGTCGCCACTTTGCGCCAGTCGTTGCCCACGTACTTTGAGATCGGGTCCCCGTCGATCGCGATCGGGCCATGGAGGTACGGGTCGATCCCGTGCACCACCCCCATGCGCGCGTACGCGATGTAGCTGAACACATCGGTCGAGAACAGGATCGGGCCCGCGAACACGATCGCGTTCAGCGCCGCCACCAGTGCGATCGCCCACCGCGCGGAGAGGACGCTCCTCGTCGATCGGCCGGCGAGCGCCAGCAGGACCGCGTACGCGCCGGTGAAGCTCAGCAGCGCGATCAGGAACACCCGGTAGCCCAGGCGCTCCCCGATACCCTGCAGCCACCCCGCGATCCCCGGCGAGCCCGGGGTCAGGGGCGAGTGGCCCAGCGCCGCGTCGAGCACCACCTCGAGCGTCGCCGCCAGCAGCACCGCCGTGCACAGCCCCGCCAGCGCCAGCGCTCCCCGCCTCGGAGCGCCCCGCTCGGCGCTCGCGCGACGGTCTCCGGTCGATATGTCTCCCCCGGCGGTTGAGTGTGTCAGCACTGAAGAACTGGACAAGGGGCGCGGAGGGCCTGCTGCCCGCGTGGCGGGCGGTCGCGGGTCGATGGAATCAGGGGTCGGGGGGGTCTTGTGTGTAATTTTTGGGCCTATACCACTTCATTTTGTAAAGCTGTATAGGTGGGTTTTTGTGGAAGAGACATCCCGCTCCTGTGGCAGCGGAGTGTCCTGCATCCCGCTTCCGCGGGCAGCGGAGTGACCTGATTCCTGTCAGCTTGGGGGCGCATCCTCGAAACGCAGCACCGTCAGCGCGCCCGTCACCTCGAACGCCCGTTGCACCGCCGGCTCCCCCGGCCGCAGCACCAGCTCGTAGCCGCGCTCCCGCGCGCGCGCGTCCGCCTGCAGCAGCAGTCGCAGCCCCGTGGAGTCGATGAACTGAAGGCCCTCCAGGTCCACCACCAGGAGCGCGGGGTCCTCCCGCTCAGCAGCCGCCAGGCTCTCTTCGAGCTGGCGCGCCCCCGCCAGGTCCAGCTCACCCTCGAGCGCGATGCTGACCGTGCCGTCCTCCACCACGCTCGAGATGCTCAAGCCTCCCGGAGAGGCGCTCACAGCGCTGTCCACACGCTCTTCGTCTCCAGGTACGCCTCCAGGCCCGCGTGGCCGTGCTCGCGGCCCACGCCCGAGGCCTTGAAGCCCCCGAACGGCGCTGACGGATCGACGGTGCCCCAGGTGTTTATGTACACCGACCCCGCCCGCAACATCGCGGCCAGGCGGTGCGCGGAGCTCACGTCTCTCGTCCACACCCCCGCCGCGAGGCCGTACTCGTTGTCGTTGGCGCGGCGCGCCACCTCCTCGAGGGTGTCGTACGGCGAAGCCACGAGCACCGGGCCGAAGATCTCCTCGCGCGCGATCTTCAGCTCGTCGCTGGTGGCGCTGAAGAGCGTCGGCGCCACGAAGTACCCGCCGCTCTCCGCGAGCGCCGTCTCGCCGCCCACGAGGAGCTCGGCGCCCTGCTCGCGGCCGGAGGCGATGTAGCCCAGCACTCGCTCCCGCTGCTCGGCGGACACCAGCGGGCCCAGCTGTGTCTGCGGGTCGAGGCCCGGCCCCAGGCGCGTCGCGGCCGCGCGCTCGGCGAGCGCGCCCACGACCTCCTCGAAGCGCTCCTTCGGCACGAACAGCCGCGAGCCCGCGTTGCACGCCTGGCCGGAGTTGAAGTAGATCGCCTGGTAGGAGCCGTTGACGGCCGCCTCGATGTCGGCGTCCGGCATGATGATGTTCGGCGACTTGCCCCCCAGCTCCAGCGTCACGCGCTTCAGCGCGCGGCCCGCCTTCGCGCCGATCTCGCGGCCCACCGCGGTGGAGCCCGTGAACGCGATCTTGTCGACCCCCGGGTGATCGACCAGCGCCGCGCCGGTCTCCCCGTCGCCGGTCAGCACGTTCAGCACTCCCGGGGGCAGCCCCGCCTCCAGCGCCAGCTCCCCCAGGCGCAGCGCGCTCAGCGGCGTCTGCTCGGCCGGCTTGAGCACCACCGTGCAGCCCGCCGCGAGCGCCGGCGCGAGCTTCCAGATCGCCATCAGCAGCGGGAAGTTCCAGGGGACGACCTGCGCGCACACCCCGATCGGCTCGCGGCGCGTGTAGCAGTGCATGCTCGGCGCCGTCACCGGCAGCACGCTCCCCTCGATCTTCGTGGGCCACCCCGCGAAGTAGCGCAGGTGCGCGGCGCTCCCGCCCACGTCCACGAACTGCGCTAGCCCCACGGGCTTGCCGTTGTCGAGCGACTCGATCTGCGCGAGCTCCACGGCGTGCTCTTCGAGCGACTGCGCCAGCGCCAGCATCGCGCGCTCCCGCCCGCTCGGGGGCATCTTGGCCCAGGGGCCCTCCTCGAACGCCGCCCGCGCCGCCGCCACCGCGCGCTCGACATCCTCGACTCCAGCCTGCGGCACGTGGGCGAGCTCCCGCCCCGTTGCGGGGTCGAGCGTGGCGAACGTACGCCCATCCGCGGCTTGTGGGCGCTCCGCGCCGATCAGCAGGCCGTGCCGGCCCGCGATGAAGGCGCGCGCCTCGGAGCCCAGAGCATCGGGCAGGTCGACGGTGGTGTCTGTGGCAGCGCTCATGTGGTGGCTCCCTATGGTCGGAGTACGATCTTCAAAGCCTCGCGGCGGTCGTACAAAGCGTACGCCTCCGGCGCCTCGTCGAGGCGCATGTGGTGGGTGACGAGCGGTCCGGGGTCGAGTACGCCCGCGGACATCAGCGCCAGCACGCGATCGACGTGTCCGATCACGTTGGCGTGGCCCGCGCACATGCGCAGCGACTTGATCCACAGCAGGCCCATGTGCAGCTCCGCGCGCTCCGCGTACACGCCGATCGCCTGCACCGTGCCGCACTTGCGCGTCACGCGCAGCGCGAGATCGAGCGCCTTGGGGTGGCCGACCGCGTCGATGCACACGTCCACCCCGCGGCCCCCCGTCGCCGCGCGAGCCGCCGCGCGCGGGTCGCCCTCCTCCAGGTGCACCGCCTCGGCTCCGAAGGACTCCGCCATCGCGAGGCGCTCCGCCACCGTGTCGACCGCGATCACGTGCGCCGCGCCCGCCGCCCGCGCGGCCTGCACCGCGCACAGCCCCACCGGCCCCAAGCCCAGCACCGCCGCCACGTCCCCCGGCTGCAAGCCGCTGTCGAGCACCGCGTGGAAGCTCGTGCCCATCACGTCCCCCGCGAACAACGCCACCTCGTCGCTCATCCCCTCCGGCACCCGCCGCAGCACGAGGTCCGCGTTCGGCACCAGCGCCCGCTCCGCCTGGGTGCCCTGCAGCGAGCCCAGCGCCGCCCCGTGACCGAAGGTGCGCGAGGACTCGCACTTGTGGAACATGCCCCCGCGACAGAACCAGCAGCGCCCGCAGGCCGTCTGGAAGCAGCCCAGCACGCGGTCTCCCACCGCGACCTCGCGCACCCCCTCGCCCGCCGCGAGCACCGTGCCCACGTACTCGTGCCCGAGCGTGAACCCCGGTTCGATCTGCACGCGGCCGTGGTAGATGTGCAGGTCCGACCCGCACACCCCACTCGCCTCGATCCGCACGATCGCGTCCCCCGGATCGGAGAGCTCGGGCTCGGGCACCTCCTCCACCGCCACCTGTCCAGGGGCCTGAAACGTGACCGCGCGCATTGCGCACCGCACCCTAGAGGATCGCGGCCCGGCCGTGTGGGGGACGCTACGATGCGCGGCCGCTTCCCCCGCCGCAGTGGATTCCCGAGCCTCCGCAAAGCTGGCGCGGAAACCGTCCGCGGGCCGCGTGGTCTACCCTGAGGGACCTCGATGGCGGCAAGGACGATCGTGACCTCCCACCCGGACGTGGCCTGCGACATGTGCGGGCGCCGCTTGCTGCGCGGCGAGCAGCCCGACGTCTTCCTGGGCGCGGGCCAGCCTCGTCTGGTGTGCGAGCTGTGCACCTCGCGCGCCACACAGGAGGGGTGGCGCAGGGAGACCGAGGAGCCCGCGGTAAGGCAGCGTCCGGCAGGTAAGGAGCGCGGGCGCTCGCTGCTAGGAGGTCTGCGCCAGCGGCGTCGGCCAAGCGTGGAGGAGGCGCCCGCGGCGATCGCGGCTGTGGAGCCCACTGACGGCGACGACGCAGACATGAGCGTGAGACGAGCGCTGGAGACCTTCAACGCCGGCGAGCACCCGCGCCGTGTGGCGGGCGTCACGCGCTCGCTCGGCGCCCCCAATGTGAGCGTGGCCCAGACCGACGACACGAAGGTGGCGATCGTGGTGGCGTGGGAGCTGTGCTGGTACCGCTACGAGATCGACCTCGGGGACGAGGCACAGGGAGCGCGATTGGCCGCTGAGGGGATGGAGCTCGGGGAGCTCGCCGCGGAGGACCTGCTCGCCAACGCCGCCGCGGATGAGCGCGGAGCGCTCTCGCTGCTGGAGCGTGTTTGAGCGTCTTTGAGAGCAGACGGCGTGTCCGGGCGTTCCTTGGATAAAATGGAGAGCGCGATGATCTACAGCGTGGTACCCAGGCCGCTGGCCGACGAGCTCTATCCCAAGCTGATGGAGCACTACAAGGACAACGAGAACGTGACCGTGATCGTCGACCGCCGCAAGGCCGACAGGCGCAGCCGGCGGGGCGGCTCGGATGATTTGGAGTCCCGCCCACCCCGCCAGCAGCGCGTGGTGCGCGACCGCCGCCGCGCGCGAGTGCCCGGCGACCTGCCGCCGCTAGCGCGCGTCTGAGCCTTTCGTACCCGAGCCGTGCCGTCCCCGACGCGGGATAGGCTCCGTTCGATGAAGGTCATCGTGCACGTCGACGGCGGCGCCCGTGGCAATCCCGGGCCGGCGGCCGCCGCGTGCGTGGTCAGCGACCCCTCCGGCGAGGTGCTCGAGGAACGGGCGCGCCTGCTCGGGACAGCCACGAACAACGTCGCCGAGTACCGCGCCCTGCTGCTCGGCCTGGAGCGCGCCCGCGCGCTGGGCGCCACCGAGGTGGAGGTCGTCAACGACTCCGAGCTGGTGGCCAAGCAGGTGCAAGGCCTCTACAAGGTCAAGCACGAGGCGATGCGCCCTCTGCACCGCGAGGCGACGGCCGCGCTGAAGGGGTTCGCGCGCTGGTCGATCCGCTCGGTTCCCCGCGCCCAGAACGCCGACGCCGACGCGCTCGTCAACGCGGCCCTGGACGGCGCGCCAGTGTGATCGGCGCAGCCGGCTGGGTCGGGCCGCGACGATCGCCACAGCGACTGAACAGGTCGGCGCCGATCACCGCAACGGCTGGGTCGAGTCGGCGATCGTGAGCATCTGCTGGTTTGAGAGGTCCTCGAGCAGCGTGTTGACGACCCAGTACAAGACGTGGTGTTCGCGCCAGGCGACCATGTGAATGTGTTCGCCGTCGGTGAAGATCATGTAGGTGCGCCGCCCGAGCTGGCGGGTTTCCTGGGGGTGGTCGACGATCGGGGGTTCGAGCCAGTCGGTGCCCTCCACGTCGTAGTAGCCGCCGAGCGCGTTCTGCTGGAACACCACGGTGTAGGCGTGGTGCAGGTGGCCCTGAGGGTCGCGCAGCGCGTAGGGGCGCATCTCTTCCTGGGTCGCGGGGCCGGTCTGCAGGCGGGGGTAGAGCACCGGGAAGGGCACCTGCACCGCGGCGCTCACCGCCTGCTCCTCGTCGGCCGCGGGCGTCGAGTAGAGGTCCTCGCTCGCCGCGGAGGGAGCCGCGCTACGGCGGTGGCCGTGGCCGCCGTGCGCGCTCCCACGTGAGCTCGCGTGCGAACTGGGCGGGGCCAACTGCTGGCGGCCGTCGAGGAAGTTGTGGAGCGTTGCTTCGGCCAGCGCCGGGGTGGTGGTCACGTAGGAGCCCCCGCCCAGCGTGTAGTTGACGTTGTCCGCCTGGAACTTGACCTGGCGCAGCGGCTTGCCCTGGGAGAAGCCGATCAGCTTCACGAGCTCCAGCAGAACGCTCGGCGAGGGCGAGAAGTTGGTGCTGATCGCGTGGCCGACCGCTTTGGCGACCTTGTCGATTTCGCCGAGTTCGGGCGAGACCTGCTCGCGCAGGTCGCGCAGGAAGTCCTGCTGGCGGGCGACGCGCACGAAGTCAGAGTCGGTGTGGCGGTAGCGCACGTAGTCGAGCGCGTCTTCGTAGCAGAGCTTCTGGTAGCCGGGCTGCAGGTTGATGCTGGTGTAGTCGGTTTCGGGAGTCCCCAGGTTTTCGTTGAAGTAGCGATGATCGACGTTGACGTACACGCAGCCGAGCGAGTCCACGACTTTGATGAAGCCGGCGAACGTCACATCGATGATCCCGTCGAGCTCGAGCCCGGGCAGCACGTGTTTGACGGTCTCCGCGGCGAGCGTCGCCCCCTCGTCGTGCCCGCGCAGGGTGGAGCCGAGCGTGTAGGCGAAGTTGATCTTCTCCGGGTAGTACACCTGGCCGTCGGGCGCTTTGATCGAGACGAGCAGGTCGCGCGGGATCGAGAGCACCGAGGTCTGGTCCTGTTCGGGGTCGAAGCGCACGAGCAGGATCGTGTCGCTGTGAGCCCCCGCTTCGCGTTCTTCGGAGTTCTTGGAGCCGTAGCGTTTGTCGGAGCCGAGGATCAGGAAGGTCTTGGGCCCGCCCGTGTAGATCGAGGAGATCAGACCCTTCGGGGTGTGGATCTGGTTGAGCTTGGGGAAGACCTCTTCGGCGAGCCGACTGGCGGTGCGGACCGCGACCGCCGCGGCCGCCCCGCCGCAGAGCAGCACAATCAGCACGCCCCCCAGCAGGAAGCGCTTCCACATCTCCAGCCCCAGCGAGGGCGGGCGCTCCTCATCCATATGGGGTTCTCAGAAGATGGACGTTCATCGGACTGCACGGGTCCGCGCCGCGCCCCGGGCGCGCGCTTACGGAGATCAAGCGTATCGACCGTCCCGGCGTGCCCACGCCGGGCCTGAAGGTAGGCTCAATCGATGCTCAGCCCACGCAACCGCGAGCTGCTCGGCCTGCTGCCCGCTGCCCTGCTGGTCACCGCGGGGTTCACCGCGATCTTCGTCCAGGCCCAGCAGAACGCGCCGGTCGCCCCGACCGACCCGGCGCTCACGCTCAACCACGCCTCCAGCGTCTCGCTGACCTACGGGGCGATCTTCCTCGGACTGTGCCTCGCCGGGCACCTCGTGATCCGCTTCGCGCTGCCCAACGCGGACCCCTACCTGTTCCCGCTGGGGGCCGTGCTGGCGAGCGTGGGGATCGTGATGGTGTACCGCATCAACCCGACGCTGGCGCGCCAGCAGGCGCAGTGGATGGTGCTCGGGCTCGTGCTGTTCGCCGCCACGATCCTCGCGCTGCGCCGCAACGGGGTGGGGGTGCTGGAGCGCTACCGCTACACGATCGCCGCGGTGGGGATCGGCATGACGGTGCTGCCGCGGGTGCCGGGGATCGGGGGAGAAGTCAACGGCGCCTACCTGAACGTGCACGTGGGCGGCGTCTCCTTCCAGCCGGCGGAGCTCGCGAAGATCGCGCTGGTGATCTTCCTCGCGAGCTACCTGCGCGACAACCGCCAGATCCTCGTCACCGCGGGCCGGCGCGTAATGGGGGTGACGCTGCCCCCGATGAAGCAGTTCGGCCCGATGCTCGTGGTGTGGGGCGCCGCGATGGCCACGCTGCTGCTGACCCGCGAGCTTGGCACCTCGCTGATGTTCTTCGGGGCGTTCCTCGCGCTGCTGTACGTCGCCACCGGGCGCCTCTCGTTCCCGCTGATCGGGTTCGTGCTGTTCGCAGGTGGAGCGTGGCTGGTGGCCACCCACGTCGGCCACGTGCACGCGCGCGTGCTCGACTGGGAGCACCCATTCGAGACGGCCCTCTACGAACAGCGCTCCGGCGGCAGCTACCAGCTCGCGCAGTCACTCTTCGCGCAGGCCGACGGGGGCCTGCTCGGCACCGGCTTCGACCAGTCGCTCGTGGGCCTGCTGCCGATCCCCGAAAGCGACATGATCTACGCGGTGATCGTCAACGAGCTCGGCCTCGCGGGCGCGGCGGCGCTGCTGCTCACCTACCTGCTGTTCGTCGCGCGCGGCCTGAAGATCGCGATGCTCGCCCGCGACTCCTTCTCCAAGCTGCTCGCCACCGGCCTCTCCTTCATCGTGGCGCTGCAGGTATTCGTGATCGTCGGCGGCGTCACCCGCGTGATCCCGCTCACCGGCGTGACCCTCCCGTTCGTCGCCTACGGCGGCTCCTCCGTGGTGATGAACTTCGTGCTGCTCGCCCTGCTGCTCGTGGTCTCCGACCGCGCGCGCCGGCCGGCGTAGTCCTCATGGCAGCGCCGCAGGGCAGCGCGTTCGGCGGTTGTCCTGTGGTCATTAGAGATCGTCCACGCGGCGCAGCGCCGCCACGACGGGCACGAGCGCGGTGCCTCCGTGCACCGCGACGACTGCCCGTGCGCCGCAGCCCTCAGGCGATCAGGCGGATGCCGGCGGAGCGCGCGGCCTCGAGGACCAGCTCGCGGCCGGCGCCCTCCCACAGCGGGCGGGCGGGCACGGTCACCTCGAGATCGCCGGGGGCGACCCGGCCGGGCTGCTGCCAGAGCATCGCCGCGGGGCGGCCGGTGAACCGCCGGCTCATCCACAGCAGACCGTCGGCGTGCCCGCTGGCCGCGTGCAGCGCCATGGCCCACCGCGCCGTCCACTCGTAGACGGCCGCTGGTGTCTCGATCAGCTCGGCGTGGGTAACGCCGAGGCGCTGCAGCCCGTAGCCGTGCAGCTGAATCAGCCGCAGGTCGCGGGTCGGGGCGAGCTCGCTGAGCACACGTCCGTCGAGGCCCGCGAGCGGATACTGGCGCACCAGGCCGGGGCGGATCGGCACGTCGTGGAAGAGCCCCTCGGCGAGCGCGACGTCCTCGTCCAAGCCCGCGTACAGCGTCGGCACGACCGGCTTGCCGATCGGGCGAAAGCGCGCGCGGGGTCGCGGCAGCGCATTGAAGTCGGTCTCACCCCGATTGCGGTCGTGCACTCGCACGAGGCGAGTGCCGGCGGGCAGCGCTTTCAGCGCGACCGTGAGCCGCCTCGGCGGCTCTGGCAGCTCGCTCACGCCGGCAGCGACAGGGCCTCGCCGGCCGCCTCGATGACCCGCGCGGGGTCCTCGTCGAGGACGTCGACCGGGCGTTGGTCTCCCAGCCAGCCGCTCGGCGTGACGAACCACAGCGCGAGCGCCCACCCTTTCAGCCCGCGCTCGCGCAGCAGCGCCGCCGCGCGGGCCACCGTCTCGTTGGGCTGCCCGTCGCGAAACTGGAAGCCCGGGTAGAGCGTGCGGCCGTGCCATGCGACTGCGACGATCCGCTCTTCGCTGTGCCAGCGCGACGCCAGCGCGGAGCGGTTGGCGGCCTTTGAGCCGGCGAGGTCGGCGACATCCTGCGCCGTGAGAGCCCCGAGCTCGCGGATCAGCTCGAAGCGCGCCTGCGCGTTCTGCTGAGCGTGCCACGCCGCGGCGCTCGAGGGCACCGACTCGGGCAGCATCGCGTCGATCACGGCCTCGAGCTGACGACTCCTCGCGGCTGCCCGTGCGGAGTCGGTGAGCAGCGCCCGCACCGCTGTGGCGAAGAGCCGTTCGACCGTGCGCTGGTTGACCGCCAGCCGCTTGGCGATTGCGCGGTTGGTGTGACCGCCGGCCACGAGCGTGAAAACCTCGCGCTCGCGCGGCGACAGCGCATCAAGAATGAACTCGCGTGTAGAAGCGATGGTGCTCATGTTGTTCATTATAGCTGGGTGGGTGGGGGCCGTGCAAGCGGTGCGTGCGTGGAGCTTCCCGTACGGCCGGGAACCGGTGCATCCGCTATGCGTGCGCCGCCGTGCGCTCGCCGCTTACCTGCTCGACGATCTTCTGCGCAAGGTGGGCGGGGAGCTCCTCGTAGCGCTCGAGCTCCATCGTGTAGTCGCCCTGGCCGCCCGTTATGGAGCGCAGGTCGGGTGCGTAGGAGAGCATCTCCGACATCGGGACCTCCGCCTTGATCTCGGTCATCGCGCCCGCCGGCTCCATCCCCTGGGGGCGCCCGCGGCGGCTGTTGAGGTCGCCGATCACGTCGCCCACACACGCCTCTGGGACCGAGACGGTGACGAGCATGATCGGCTCCAGCAGCACCGGGTCGGCCTGTTCGAGCGCCTGCTTCATCGCCGCTACGCCCGCCAGCTTGAAGGCGATCTCCGAGGAGTCCACGGTGTGGTAGGAGCCGTCGTACAGCTTCACCCGCACGCCTTTCACCGGGTAGCCCGCCAGCACTCCCGCGTCCATCGCCTCGCGGACCCCTTTCTCGACCGCGGGGATGAACGAGCTCGGGATCACCCCGCCCTTGATCTGGTTGACGAACTCGAAGCCCTCGGAGTCCTGGAGCGGCTCGATCTCGATGTGGCAGTCACCGAACTGCCCACGGCCGCCGGACTGCTTCTTGTGGCGCCCGTGCGCCTTCGCGGAGCCCCTGATCGTCTCCCGGTAGGGCACCCGCGGCGGCTTCAGCGAGACCTCCACCCCGAAGCGCCGGCGCAGCCGGTCGACGACCACCTCGACGTGCACCTGCGAGAGGCCCGCCACGATCTGCTCGCCGGTCTGCGGGTCGCGGTGCAGGTCGATCGTCGGGTCCTCCTCCTGCAGGCGGCGCAGCGAGGCGAACACCTTCTCCTCCTCCCCCCTGCTCTGCGCCTCGATCGCGAACGCCATCACCGGCGCGGGCAGCTTCAGGCGGGGCATCTCGATCGGCTCGTCGCGCGCCGCCAGCCAGTCTCCCGAGCTGGTCTCCTTGAGCTTCGCCACCGCCCCGATGTCGCCCGGGCCGAACTCCTCCACGTGCGCCACCTCCTTGCCCGCGAACACCACGAGCTGGCCGATCCGCTCTTTGGCGTGGGCGCGGGTGTTCAGCACCTGACTGTCGTGGCGCATCGTCCCCTGGTAGACCCGCAGCAGGTTGATGCGGCCCGCGAACGGGTCCGCGCGGGTCTTGAACACGTACGCGAACAGCTCGCGGTCCTCCACCGGCTGCAGCTCGACCTCGCCCACCTGCAGCGCCCCATGCTTTACCGGCGAGGGCAGGTCCTCCACGATCGCGTCCAGCAGGCGCGTGGTGCCGAGGTTGCCGGTGGCCACCCCGCACACCACCGGGAAGATGCGCCCGTGGTTGGTGCCCTCCTTCAACGCCCCCACGATCTCCTCGTGGGAGATCTCCTCACCCTCCAGGTAGCGCTCCATCAGCGCGTCGGAGACCTCCGCCACCTCGTCCATCAGCTTCTCCCGGTACTCGCCCGCCTGCTCGGCGTACTCGTCGGGGATCGCCGTCTCCGTCCACCCCCGGCGCTGCGCGGAGTCCTGGCGGAAGGCCCTCATGTCCACGAGGTCGATCACCCCGCTCAACCGCTGCTCGGAGCCCATCGGGATCTCCGTCGCCACCACGTGCTGACCGAACGCCGCCTTCAACTGCTCCAGGGCTCGGAAGAAGTCCGCGCGCTCGCGGTCGAGCATGTTCACGAACACCATCCGCGCGATGTCGAGCTCCGCCGCGCGCGCCCACAGACGAGTGGTGGACACCTCGACGCCCATCACCCCGTTGACCACGAACACCGCCGACTCGCACACCCGCAGCGCGCCCAGCGCGTCCGCCACGAAGCTCGGCTCCCCCGGGGTGTCCAGCAGGTTGATCTTGCGCTCGCCCCACTCGAACGAGGACAGTGCCGTGGCGATCGACATCTGCCGCGCCTGCTCGTCGGGGTCGGCGTCGGAGACCGTGTTGCCGTCCACCACCGACCCCAGCCGGCTCGTGACCCCCGCCTCGAACAGCAGCGCCTCGTGCAGCGACGTCTTCCCCGCCCCGCGGTGGCCGACGAGGGCGACGTTGCGAATCCGATCCGCTGGCGTGTGCACGTGGTCTCTCCTTCCCGGGGTCGATCCACCATACAGCGAGCGCCCGCCGCGCGCCAGCGGATTCGAAGTCCAAGAAGCCGTGATCCGAGCCGGGAGGGAGCTCGGGGAGGCCGCCCTCGCCGGTGGAGGGAGCCCGCGATGCCGAGGCGACTGAGAGGAGGATCTAAAAAGCGTCGCCCTGCATCCGCGAGCGCAGCCGCAGCACCGCCTTGGTGTGCAGCTGCGAGATGCGCGACTCCGTCACCCCCAGCACCTCCCCGATCTCCCGCAGCGTGAGGTTCTCGTAGTAGTACAGCGCGATCACCAGCTTCTCGCGCTCCGGCAGGCGTGCGATCGCGTCCGCGATGCGGTCCTTCATGTCCCCGACATCCAGCGCCCGCGCGGGGTCCGGGGCCCCCGGGTCCTCGATCGTGTCCATCAGCGACACCTGGTCGCCGCTCGCGTCCGACACGCTCCACAGCTCGTCCAGCGCCGCGATCGAGGAGTGCGAGATCGCCAGCAGCGACTGCTGCAATTCGTCCTCCGTGATCCCCAGCTCCTGCGCGAGCTCCGCGTCGCTCGCCGCGCGCTGCAGGCGGTGCTCGAGCTTGGAGTTCGCGCGCTCGATCTCCCGCGCCCGCGCTCTCACGCTGCGCGGCACCCAGTCCATCGAGCGCAGCTCGTCGATGATCGCCCCCTTGATGCGCGTGATCGCGTACGTCTCGAACTTGATCTCGCGCGCGGGGTCGAAGCGCTCGATCGCCGAGATCAACCCCACGAGGCCGTAGGAGATCAGGTCGGCCTCCTCCACGTGCGGCGGCAGGCCCGCCGCCGTGCGGCCGGCCACGTACTTGACCAGCGGCGAGTACGCCACCACGAGGCGCTCCCGCGCCCGCGGGTCACCCTCGGACTTGTAGCGCCGCCACAGGTCGCGCAGCTCGACCGTCTTGACGTTCGTCTCCAGGATCTACTCCGCTCTCAAGCTCGAGGATGGCTGCGCGCGTATGCGCTTTTCAACCTGGCGGACTCTACCCGAGTGTAAACCTGCGTGGTCGAGACGCTCGCGTGACCCAGCAGCTCCTGGATGCTCCGCAGGTCGGCGCCCCCGTCCAGCAGGTGCGTCGCGAAGCTGTGGCGCAGCGTGTGTGGCGAGGACCCGCCCCCCACGCCCGCTCGCGCCATCCACGTCCGCAGCCGCCTGCGCACATCGCTCGTGCTCAAGGAGCGGCCCGACTTGCTCAGGAACAGCCTCCCCTGGGAGGCGTCGGTGCCCTCCGGGCCCGCGAGCGCCCGGCGGCCCCGCTCCAGGTAGTCCCGCAGCGCTGCCAGCGCCACCTCGCCCACCGGCACGTAGCGCGTCTTGCGCCCCTTGCCCTCGACGCGCAGCTGCTCGGAGTCGTGGTCCACGTCGGCGACCCCCAGCGACACCACCTCCTCCGCCCGCAGGCCGCACGCATACGCCAGCTCGAACATTGCCCGGTCGCGCAGCTCGAGCGCTCCGCTCGCCGGGATGCTCTCCAGCAGCGCCCCCACCTCCTGCGCCCTCAGCACCCGCGGCAGGCGCGACGGCACCCGCGGCGTGGCCACCAGGTCCGCCGGGCTGCCCTCGATCAGCCCGTGCTCGCGCTGGCTTGCGAACAGCGCCCGCACCGCCGCCAGCTTGCGCGCCGTGCTCGCCGGCGCCGCGCCCCCCTCCGAGAGCCGCGCCACGTAGCGGCGCACGTCGCGGGGACCCACCTCCCGCGGTGTCACCCCGGCGGCCGCCGCCCACTCCGAGAACTGCCCCAGGTCGATCCCGTACGCCCGGCGCGTCCGCGCCGCCGCATCCCGGCGGCGCAGGTCCTCGTCCAGCAGCGCCACCGCCTGCGACCACGCCCCCCGGAGCTCCGTCGCGCCCAGGCCGGTGTGGCGGACGGGTCCTGGTCCCCCAGCCATGCGTGGCTACTTCGCCGCGGAGGGCGCTTTGCCTGCCCGGCCCACCTCACCGCGGTGCCGTGGAGTGGACAGGACTCCGCCACCGAGGAGGCTACGCCCTGCTCGCGCTCACCTGCTCCGCGGTCCGCCGCTGGCCGGGGGGCGAGGAGCTCACCACCGGCGCCAGCAGCCGTGCGAGCTCGTGCCAGTCGCGCGCGCCGATCACGTCCTCTTCCTCGCACACCTCCTCGTTCCACGGGTGCACGATCGTCGCCGCCACGATGCCCCGCTCGAGCGCCCCCACGATGCTCAGCGGGCTGTCGTCGATCAGCAGCTCGATCCCCTCCCGCTCGCACAGCTCCACCCGCTCCGGCGTACACCGCAGATCGTCGAACGGCAGCCCGATCGCCTGCAGCCATGCCGTCGTCGCGTACCGCGCGCGGGCGGGCTCCGGGCGGGCGGGGTCCCAATAATTGAGGATCTGCACGAAGTGGCCCTGCTCGTGCCACGCGCGCACCGTCTCCACCGCCCCCGGATAGGGCACCCCCGCGAGGATGCGCTCCTCGCTGTGGCTCTCTCTGACGCACACCTCCAACTGCTCGGGGCGCAGGCGTGTGAAGCCCCAGGTCAACTGCTCCTCGTAGGGCAGCTCCACGCCGAAGCGCTGCGCCGACACCCGCGAGAGCACGTCCCAGTAGTGGTGCAGCGTCGAGTCTATGTCCACCGCGATCCGCATGCCTTACCCCCGATCCGTTATCTTCCTCTCTTCTAACACGACGCACGGACGCTCCGATGTGGTTAACGCGCGTGCCCGACCTCAGCTTCGATAGGCGGCTCCTGTGACCCCTGTGACCTCACCCTCCAAGCCGGGCGCGCACCGTGCCTACGGGCCCCAGGGCCGCTCCCCCTGGATGGACGTCGACTGGCGCGCGCACCAACACTGGACAATTGTAAACAATCTTCCGGTCAACGTCGTCGAGTTGGGCGAAGGCCCGCCGCTGCTGTTCGTCCACGGCCTCTCCGGCTCGTGGCCCAACTGGCTCGAGCAGCTCCCCGTGTTCGCCGCCTCGCACCGCGTGATCGCCCTCGACCTCCCCGGCTTCGGGCGCTCGCCGATGCCCGCCGAGCACATCACCATCTCCGGCTACGCCCGCACGCTCGACGCTCTGCTCGACGCGCTCGAGGTCGATGCCGCCGCGGTCGTCGGCAACTCGATGGGCGGCTTCGTCGCCGCTGAGCTGGCCATCAACTTCCCTCAGCGCGTCGAGCGCCTCGCGCTGGTCTCCCCCGCCGGTCTCAGCACCTACAACCACCCCCAGGCCATCCGCGCCCTGCCGCGGCTGCGCCGCGCCGAGCGCGTGATCGCCGCCTACGCCGGCTGGGTCGCCGCCCACTCGGATGCCGTCGCTCGGCGCCCCGGGCTGCGCAACGCGACGCTCGGCCTCGTGGCC
>JBOGYA010000031.1:0-16666 GCA_050696515.1 Solirubrobacteraceae bacterium | reverse complement strand
GCTCGGCGGTGTGCGCGACGAGGCCGAGATCCGCGGCCACCGGCGCACGTACATCGGCGCGCTCCCCGGCCGCCTGGTCAGGGCGCTGCGCGACGCGGGCACGATGAACCCCGTGATCCTGCTCGACGAGGTCGACAAGGTCGGCGCCGACTGGCGCGGGGACCCCTCCGCGGCGCTGCTGGAGGTGCTCGACCCCGCCCAGAACCACTCCTTCCGCGACCACTATCTCGACGTGGAGCTCGACTTGAGCCAGGTGATGTTCATCGCCACGGCCAATGTCGCCGACACGATCCCCGGCCCGCTGCTGGACCGCATGGAGACGATCCGCTTCGACGGGTACACCAGCGAGGAGAAGCTCGCGATCGCCAAGGGCTACCTGTGGCCGCGCCAGCGCGACCGCAACGGCCTGCGCGAGGGCGAGGTCGAGATACCGGACGAGCTGCTGCGCACGATCATCGCGGAGTACACCCGCGAGGCGGGCGTGCGCAACCTCGAGCGCGAGCTCGGCACGCTGCTGCGCAAGACGGCCACGAAGATCGCCTCGAACCTGCCCGCGCAGGATGGCGCGAAGCCGGCCAGTGGCGCGCAGGGCGCCGAGACCGGCGCCCCGGGGGCGGACGGCGCGAAGCCGGAGGACGCCGCGCCCGCCGAGCAGGAGCCGACGCCCGCCAAGCAGAAGACGCCCAGGAAGGCAGCCGCGGCCAAGACGCCCGTGAAGATCGACCTGGAGACCGTGCGCGAGGCGCTCGGGCGCCAGAAGTTCTTCCAGGAGTCCGCGTCGCGCACCGCCACCCCGGGCGTGGCCACCGGCCTGGCCGTGACCGGCACCGGCGGCGACGTGCTGTTCGTGGAGGCCACCGCGATGAAGAGCTCGGGCTCGGGCGGCGGCGGAGGTGGGCTGGTGCTGACCGGCCAGCTCGGGGACGTGATGAAGGAGTCCGCGCGCATCGCGCTCTCCTACGTCCGCGGCCACGCCGAGGAGATCGGGATCGACGAGAGCGCGTTCGAGGGGCAGGAGTTCCACGTACACGTGCCCGCCGGGGCGATCCCCAAGGACGGCCCCAGCGCGGGGGTCACGATGGTCACCGCGCTCGCCTCGCTGCTCAGCGGCCGCCCGGTGAAGCACACCGTGGGGATGACGGGTGAGGTGACCCTGCAGGGGCGCGTGCTGCCGATCGGCGGGCTCAAGCAGAAGGTGCTCGCGGCCCATGCGGCCGGCCTCACCGACGTGATCCTGCCGGAGCGCAACCGCGGCGACCTGGACGACATCCCCAAGGAGGTCCGCGAGCAGATGACCTTCCACCCGGTGATGACCGTCCAGGAGGTGCTCGACCGGGCGCTGGAGCCGACCCGCGATGTCGCCCACCAGCTCTCGTAGGCCGGCGATGGCCCCCACCGGCTCCCGGAGGTGTCAGCCCGTTCCCGTGGAGGTCCGCCGCACGGCGGACCTCCTGGAGCGGCGTTGGCAGCTGTCGATCATCTACGCCGCCCTCACCGGCGCGCTGCGCTTCAGCGAGTTCGCCGAGGCCGTCGGCGGCATCTCACCCCGAATGCTCTCCGAGCGCCTGCGCGACCTCGAGGCCGCGGGGCTGGTGCAGCGCACGGTGATCCCCTCGAGCCCCCCCACGGTGGAGTACCGCCTCACCGCCCGCGGCCGGCGCCTTCAGCCGGTGGTCGAAGCGATGCGCGCCTACGCCGAGGGGTAGAGGATGGGACGCAAGCCTGAGGGCGACTGGGCGGCTCCGCCGAATGGCTACAGGCGCCTATGCCACCGGCGGTTTCGCCTACTCCTCCTCGAATATGGACTCTGCGGCCGATTCCGACTCGGTCGGCTGAAAGGCAGACGGCTCACGGGCGTCGGTGAGGTCGCTGATGATCTGGAAGTCGCCGACGTTGTGGGTGAGCAGCGGCACGCCATGGACATTTGCGGTAGCGGCCAACGCCAAGTCGATCGCTCGCCTGCGAGGTTGACCGCCTCGGTTGCTCACAGCGGCGGCTAGGCGACCCCACTCGCGGGCGATGTCGGCGCTGAGGGGCAGCGCGTCGAACGCCGACTCGATTGCGCCGAGGCGCTGGGTGCGAAGCGCGCGCTCGTCGTCGTCGGCCGCGACGAGCACACCGAAGTGGAGCTCAGCGAGCGACGCGACGCTGATCGCGGCCTCGATGTCAGGAGGTGGCTCGTCTCCGATCAGCACCGAGGTGTCGAGCAGCGCACGCATCCAGAGCTACGCGAAGGGGTCTGTCAGCGATGCGGGAAACCGCTCAATATCCGCGGCAAGCGCCAGGGGTGCCGGGGTACGCCAGACCGCGCGCAGCGCCGGACCGCTGACCCACCGCCGCCGCCCTGTCGGCCCGAGCTGCGCGACCGGCCTCCCGGCAACGGTGATCGTGAGCTCCTCGCCTGCCTCCGCACGACGCAGTACCTCGCTGACGTGGTTTCGAAGCTCCTTCTGTGGGATCGTCGCCATACGAAGCATGGTAGCAGAACTGCTACCATGTGCCCCCTCCTTGTCGATACATGGGTCGAGCTCATGGTCGTCGCGCCCGCTAGATCCTGGGAGCGATGCCTTCGCGCAAGCGTGACGGAAGCTCACACGCCGGCGTGCGTCTCGGCCTCCATCACAGCGGCCGCAACGCATGCGCGCGTCACAGCTGGGCACCTAAAGGCTCTTGCGGGAGAGTAGGCCAGATCCGACCCCGATCGCTATGCCCGCCACTACGTCACTGGGATAGTGAACGCCCGTATGCACGCGCGAGTAAGCGACTGCGCCGGCAAGCGGAAAGAGCACGGGCGCCAGTTGCGGGCACTCGGTGCAGACGCCTGTAGCGAAGGCGAACGCCGCGGCGCTATGGCCCGATGGAAACGACGTCGATCGTGGCATCCGGATGAGGGGGGCCACCGAGCTGGACGGCCGACGCCGGCCCGCCAGCAGCTTGGCCGGGCCGTTCGCGAACGTCGCTGCGATCGCGATCGCGACGAGCCCGCGCCTCGCGGCCCTCCGTTCTAAGCGGCCCCCGAACACGACAAGCGCGGCGGCGATGAGGAGCCAGAGCCGGGAGTAGCTCGCCGCCCGTGCGATCCGCACGAGTGCGCTGTCCAGTACCGGTGAGCGCCCGCGCGAGGCGCGTCTCATGAGACGGCGGTCCAGGTGCCGCACACGACGAGACCACGCCGTCACCGCACCCTAGCCTCCCGCGTGGAGCGCGAAACGAAGAACGCCCAGCCGGTCCTGCTCCAAAGCGCTCCGCCCCCCCAGTCGACCAGCACAAAGACGACGAAACCGAGTGCTAGGCATGCTGCGGGTAGCTTCACCTGCCGACCGCCACCCGGAGCAGCGCCCCCAGGTTGCCTGTGGTGAGCGCCACGGCGTGGGCGACCGGTGCTTGGCCCACGCCACGGGGCAGTCGTACGCGCAGCGCTCCCGGTAGCGATGTGAAGCGCAGCGGCGGATCGAGCGTGAGCGCCTCACCGTCGAGCCCGACCTCCACCGGGCCGCCCGAGCGCACCTCGAGCTCCCGTGCAGACCATGACAGCAGGCCCGGGAAGCGCCCCACCTGGTCGATCAGCTCGAGCGCGACGAGCTTCGAGACATCCGCGGCGCTGTGCACTCGCGCAGCCACGACCCCGAGCAGGCCCGTGTCGATCCGCGCGCGTGTGCCGGCGCCGGAGAGGTGCGTGAGTTGATACGGGTTGTTCGATACGAGCACGAGCGGCGCGCCATCGCAGATGCTCCCGTCGGGCAGGGTGAGCTCCAGGTCGATCGGCTCTGCGTCGGGGCCGAGCAGGTCGGGCAGACGGCGCGTCCACGTCCCGAGCTTGGCATCGCGATACTCCCCAGACTGGACGACCTTGGCGTACACGCCGAGCGAGGCGTTGTTGACGAACACGCGGTCGTTGACGCGCGCGAGGTCGATGCGCCGCTCGACGCCGTCGGTGAACGCATCCAGCGCCCCTACGACCTCCTCGCGGTCGAGGCCGAGGTCAAGCGCGAAGTGGTTCCTGGTCCCCGCCGGGACGCACACGTGAGCGACGTCCCGCCGCGCCGCGACGGTCGCCACGAGCGCCTGCGACCCGTCGCCGCCGGCCATCCCGATGACCTCGGCACCACGTGCGATGGCGCCCTCGGCAAGCTCGAGTAGGTCATCGCCCGGGCGCAGGACGATTGGCTCAACGCCTCGCCGCCGCGCTTGAGCAGCCAGGTCGAAGCGCTCGGCCTTTCCACCGCCAGACCTTGGGTTGATGATCAGCGCCGCCGAGTCCGCGGCGCCGGTCCGAACGACCGCCGTGGCCTCTCCGCAGACGGCCGCTTCCCCCGCGCGCCCCAGCGCGTAGCGCGCGGCAAACCCGAACAACCCGAGCAACACGAGCAACGCCACCAGCACCAGCAGACCCTGCCAGTGCGTCACCACGACCACGACCAGGCCAGCGCCGGCGAGCACGGCGAGCGCCGCACCGACGGCACGTACCTTGCCGCGACGGGTCAGGGCAAGCCAGATGGCAGCGCTCACGGCCAGCAAGAGCCCGACGGCCAGTACGGCGATGCCGACGTCACCCGCCAGCGCAACCGCAGCCACAACGGCCATCGCAACCGGCGCGAGGAGCGCCACGAGTGCTGCAACGCGCAGCAGCCACGAGGGCCGCGCGGACTCGGCCCTTCGGGGTCTCGCCGGAGACGCGTGCACCGTAAGAGCACCATAGTCTCAAACTACCGGCGCAGCGCACCTCGTTGGACATGCTCGTACCCCGGATCCGACTAGAGGCAGCCTCGCCGGTAGGCATCTCCGGCACGCAAAATCACCCCTTTGGGGTGAGGCGCGCTCATCCGGCCGCTTGAATCCTTGGTCGCAGTTGCGAATTGCGGCGGTTTCCGATGGCGTCTCAACAACACCAGCCACGACATGCACGTCCGATGAGCACCCGCAGGTTGGTTGGCATCGTCGCGCTGACTCTCCTGGTCGCCACGACGGCAACTCACGCTGAGCCAACGGCTACCGCTGCCACGACGCCCGCAACGACGACAGCTGCACCGCCTCAGACGAAGACGAACACACAAACGAAGACCGTGACGCAGACCAAGACCGTGACGGCCCCCACACAGACCAACACCGTTATCCAGACCCATACCGTCACAACTCCCACCCAGACGACGAGCACCTCCGGCGGCCATCCAGGAGCAGCGGCAGCAGCCGGAGCAGCGGCGGCCAACAGTGCGTCGAAGTCTTCCGAACCCAGCGGCCTTCCGGCGTGGGCTTGGGTTCTGATCGGCGCCGCCGTGGCCGGTGCGATCTGGGCGATCGTGGAGATCGGGCGCCGGGGCAAAAGCCGCTCAGCACCCAGCGCAGGCCAAGCTCCCGGCGCAGAGGAGGACAGGCCGCCGCCACCCGGCACCGGTCCGTGACCGGGGAGCGGCGACCAACGCTACGGGTCCTTCGCGGCGCGTGCTCCGCGTGGCGCCGGGGCAGTACATGCTGGCGAACGACAAATAGAATGCCGTACGACATCTGCTACCCTAGGTATATGTCGCTCAGGACCAAGACGGTCAGCGGAAACGAGGTTCGCATCCCCGAGCCCGAGCCGGGCGAGGTGACCGTGGTCTCACGCTACGGCCGAGAGCGTGCCGTGCTGGTACACCCCGCCGACTTCCACCGCCTGGACGAGCTCGACCAGCTGCTCGCCACGGCGTCGCAGCTCGAGCCGCTCGCCATGAGCCCCGACGCAGTGCGCGCACACCGCGAGGAGGACACCCCGGGCAAGCCGATCACCGACCCGGCGCTGCTCGCCGAGATCTTCGGCCCATAGGTGCGCCCGCCGCTCGGCCACTGCTACTGGGCGGTCGCCCCATACACACCGAGACCACCCTTTCGCCTGTATGGCGAGGGGATCGCTCCGAAGACAGTCCCCTCATCCGAGCCCTTCGTCGACGCTGCCCGCAAGGGTATGAGCGAGTTCGTCGTACTCATCCCGGTCAAGGCGCGCCCCGTGCTGGTGATCACCCCCGCCCTTGGCGATTACGACGAGGTGCTCGCCCTGCGTCTGCGCCGTCTCGAGAAGCTCTCCACGGACGCAATTCGCCAGCAGGTACGCGAAGGAGGCGATCCCGCTCTGTTCGCACTCCGGTCAGAGCGTTTCCCCGGACTCCCGGTCGAGAACGCCGCGATCGTGACCTCGCTGCTGCGCCTGCCGCTTGACGCGCTCGACCGGCGGGAGTCACTCGGCAGCCTCGACGAGAGCGAACTGCGCACAATCCACACCCACGTCGCGCGTGCACACGGTCTGAAACTGGACACCCTGATACTCGAACGGGCACAGCAGCTTCTCGCGTCAGCACAGCGACGACACTGAGGCCACCGACAGCTGATGCCGAGGCGATCGACAGCTCGAAAACCTACGCTGGCCAGACCCAGCGGCGCGACGCGGCGCGAACCTTTGAACCACGCGACGGTTAGCACCGAGGTCCCACAACGTCGGCTACGAAGTGAATTGGGCTTCGGCGAGCACAAACGTGCCGTTATCACACTGTTCTCCAACGAGTTCGAAAGTGACAGCGCGCAGACCCGCGATATTGTCGAGACGCTTTTGTACCAGCGGAAGCCCGGGGTTCGGGAAGGGTTCGCTCCACAACACCTTCCCGCGCTCACTTTCCGCATATATGGTCAGGTCGGCCGAGCTGCCGTTACTTTCGGAAGTCCACCCAAACATCCCGGATAGATGCGTTGCGCCAGCGGGCACCGGGAAGCTGACGGTTGACGCCGCCGTCGATGATGGGCAGCTATTATTAAGGTGTACTAGTTGTACAGTGTGCGCATACGTATGACCACCGACCGTTACTGGATGGCTTTTTACTTCTTCAAAGTTATTATTGCTCGGGCTCGAGATATCCGACAGCCAAACCGACACCGCTGGAGGCGGGGATTCCGTTGATGCTGTGACCGTGACCGTCTGCGCTGGCGTGGCGATCGTGACGGTCTTCGTCGGACCCGGCAAAACAATCCTAGAGGCGGTGGCACCCCCAAAGAACGTGATCACGGCGAGGACCATCATCACATACGGTGGGAGCCTGTCGGACAGATGGCGCCACCAAGGCGCGGGGTTTGGGGCATCCACGCTCGGGGTTCCTATGGTAGTGGTCTATGCGTCAGCGCCGCTCGATTATCTAGGCGATCAGATCGGGAATCTGCTCCCAACCACCGCCTACGACACGGTGATCGAGACAGCGTTCCTCGCGCTCGCCGTGTCGCCCAGCCTTTGACAGTCCACACGTCCATAGGCGCATAGTCCTATCACGTTGAACAACGCTACGCGCTCCCGATGCCCCATCGGCGCGCCGCATATCCCAGGATCTCCTCCCGCCGGGCACGGAGCCCACGTAGATCGAGTTGAGCGGATTCGGCGTGGTCGATTAGCGAGGTTCAGGTGTCCAAGAATCGGGGCGACTGGATTCGAACCAGCGACCTCTCGCTCCCAAAGCGAGTGCGCTACCAGGCTGCGCCACGCCCCGTAGGACTAAGAGTAGGGATTGGGAGTCCTTGCGCGTAGCCGACCCTTTCGAGGCGTACGGTCTACACCCGACAGCGGGACGTGAGAGCAGTCCCGCCGAGCCGATCTCAGCAAGGACACCCGCCGGCGCCCCACCGCTGCTAGGGTGCCGCCCGGTCATGGCCGACATCCAACCCCTGCGCGCCCTGCACTACGACCTCTCCGTCGTCGGAGCCCTCGGCGATGTCGTGGCGCCCCCCTACGACGTGATCGATGCCCCGCAGCGCGCTGCCCTCGTTGCCCGCTCTCCGTTCAACGTCGTCGCGGTCGATCTGCCAGAGGGCGAGCCGGATCGGTACGCCGCGGCGCGCGAGCTGTTCGAGAGCTGGCAGGCACAGGGCGCCGTAGTGCGCGACTCGGAGCCTGCGATCTGGGCGCACACCCAGCGGTACACCGGCCCCGACGGGGTCGCGCAGACCCGGCGCGGGTTCTTCTGCCGGGTGCGGATCGAGGAGTACGGGCCGGGGCGGGTGCGCCCGCATGAGCGCACGCACCCGGGGCCGAAGGAGGACCGTCTGCGCCTGACGCGGGCGACGCGCGCGAACATGTCGCCGATCTTCTCGCTCTACTCGGATCCCGCGGGCGCCGCGTGGGAGGCGCTGGAGCCGGCCACCGCGCAGGCGCCGTGGGGGGAGGCCACCGACGCGGACGGCACCGTCCACCGCCTGTGGCGGGTCGCCGACGAGCGGGCGATCGCCGCGGTGCAGGCCGCGGCTCGCGGGGCGGAGCTGCTGATCGCCGACGGCCACCACCGCTATGAGACCGCGCGCGCGTACGCCGAGGAGGTCGGCGGGGAGGGCGATCACCAGTACGTGCTGATGTGCCTGGTCGCGCTGGAGGACCCCGGACTGACCGTGTTCCCCACCCACCGCCTCGTGAAGGGCCTCGACCCCGAGCGCCGGGAGGCGCTGGCGGCAGCGCTGGAGCGGGACTTTGAGATCGCCGAGGTGCCGGCGCAGGAGCTCGCCCCGCCCCCCGGGGAGGGGCCGCTGCAGCTCGGCTACATCGACTCCACGGAGCGCCCACGGCGCCTCACGCTGAAGGACCAGGCGATCGCGGATGCCGCGCTCGCGGGGTACTCGGAGGCGTACAGGCATCTGGACACCGGCGTGCTCGAGGCGCTGCTGCTGAAGAGGGCCCTCGGCTTCAGCGACGAGGACATCTCCCACCTGCGCGACTTCCGCTACGCCCGCGACGCCGGCGAGGCGCTCGAGCTGGTGCGCGCGGGCGAGTACGACGCGGCCTTCCTGATGCGCGCCACACCCGTGGCGCAGGTCAGAGACGTCGCGGCGGCGGGCGAGAACATGCCGCCGAAGTCGACTTACTTCTTTCCCAAGCTGCTCACGGGCCTGCTGTTCAACCCACTGTGACGCCGGAGACAAGGCACGTGGCAGGCGACCGTACATAACTACCATCTGTAGTAGGAGAGGTGGCAAGCAGTGACGACTGGAACGGAAGGCTCATCATGATGAAGGCCACAGCGAAGCGCGACGATGGAACGTTAAGGCACACCCTGCGGGTGCGCGAGCACAGGCTCACGGTCGACGAGCGGGTGGAGGCCGGTGGCGGCGATGCCGGGCCCGACCCCCAGGAGTTGCTGGCGGCGAGCCTGGCCTCGTGCACGGCGATCACGATGGAGATG
The DNA here is from genome assembly GCA_050696515.1 of Solirubrobacteraceae bacterium. Lineage (GTDB taxonomy): Bacteria > Actinomycetota > Thermoleophilia > Solirubrobacterales > Solirubrobacteraceae > Palsa-744. The sequence goes on along the minus strand of JBOGYA010000031.1, from coordinate 7,487 downwards.
TACGCGGAGCGCAAGGGCTGGGAGCTCGGGGAGGTGGAGGTCGAGGTGCAGTACAGCCCCGCCGAGCGGGGCTGCCCGACGAGGTTCGAGCTCGTGCTGCGCATCCCCGAGGACACCCCCTCCGAGCAGGTGGAGCGCCTGCGGGTGATCGCCGCGAAGTGCCCGGTGCACCGCACGCTCGACGGGGAGGTCATGTTCGAGGAACGCCTCGAGCGCAGCGGCGCGCTCCAGCCCGCTTCGAGCGCGACGGTCTGACTCTGGCGACGAGCGGCGACCAGATCTCCGCGGCGGTGCTGGTGCCGTTGTTCCTCGCCGCGGGCGAGGAGCCCCACGCGGTCCTCACCCGCCGTCGCGCCGACCTGCGCCGCCACGCGGGGGAGATCTCCTTCCCCGGCGGGCGGCGCGACCCGGAGGACGCGGACCTGCGGGAGACCGCGCTGCGCGAGGCCGAGGAGGAGATCGGGCTGGCGCGCGCGGAGGTCAGCCTGCTGGGAGAGCTGCCCCCCATCTCGACGTTCGTGACGGGCTACCTGATCCACCCCTTCGTTGGGCTGATCTCTGCTGACCGATTCGGGGATGCGAGCGCAGCGAGTGTCACCCGAATCGGGCAGCGCTGGCGCGCCTCCCCCAGCGAGGTGGACGCCGTCCTGGAGCTCCCGCTGCGCGCCCTGCGGGAGGGCAGGACGCGCACGCGCATGGAGCGCCGGGGGGTGACCTTTGAAACGGATGCTTACATAGTCGGGGAGAACCTCATCTGGGGCGCCACGGCGCGCATCCTCGAGCAGCTGCTCAAGCGCCTGAGCAACCTCGACGGCCGGCTCCTGCTCACCGAGCGCCGCTAGACGGTCGAAAGCCAAGCGAGGCCAGGACGCAGGGAGCGTGGCGTGCTTGGCACACGAGCGACCGAGGACGCCGCCTATCGGCCGTCTAGTGCGGCTGAGGCACGATGCGGATGTAGGGGCGGGGCTCCTCCCACCCGTCCGGGTATATCTCTTTGGCCTGCTCGTTGGAGACCGAGCCCGCGATGATCACCTTCTCGCCCTGCTTCCAGTTGACGGGCGTGGCGACCTTGTGCTTGGCGGTGAGCTGCAGCGAGTCGATCACGCGCAGCACCTCGTCGAAGTTGCGCCCGGTGGTCATCGGGTAGACGAGGATCAGCTTGACCTTCTTGTCGGGGCCGATGACGAACACGTTGCGCACCGTCTGATTGTCGGCCGGGGTGCGCGCGGACGGGTCGCCGGAGGCGCTGGCGGGCAGCATTCCGTAGAGCTTCGAGACCTCGAAGTCGTGGTCGCCGATGATCGGGTAGTTGGGAGCGGTGCCCTGTGTCTCCGCGATGTCCCGCGCCCAGCGCTCGTGGTCGGAGGTGGCATCGACGGACAGGCCGATGATCTTCACGCCCCGGCGGTCGAACTCGGGCTTGGCGTTGGCCATGTAGCCGAGCTCGGTCGTGCACACGGGCGTGAAGTCCTTGGGGTGCGAGAACAGCACCGCCCAGGAGTCGCCGATCCAGTCGTGGAACTTGATGCGGCCCTCGGTGGTGTCGGCCTCGAAGTCGGGTGCCGTGTCGCCCAGTTGCAGCGTCATTGATGTTGCTCCTTTCTCGGCAGGCAGTCGCCGCGAGCCTTGGATCAGTGGCCCACCCTCCCGCCTCTGCTAAGGGTAAAACCTGATCGGGTTTAGCAAGATTGCTGTGACTAGGATAGCGTGCCACGGGACGCGCCCAGCAGCGCCGCCACGGCTGCGTGGGCGTCGGCGAGCCAGCCCTCGACGTCGCCGGGGGCTGCCGTGAGCAGGACCGTGGGGATCGCGTTGTGGCGCCCCAGCGCCCGCACCGTACGCTCGCCCTCCGCGAGGATCTCGGCCGGGACGGTTCCCACGGCCTCGTAGAGGTAGCCCCGCACTGTGGTGTCGACCATGTGTCCCATGAACGAGCGCAGACGGTCGCCGTGCAGGGCCCGCAGCTGCGCCTCGGGGCCGGTAGCGCTCCCGAGCAGCCAGCACGCGATCGTGACGCCCTCCAGCGCTCCGCGCAGCGTGCCGAGGCGGTCGGGATCGCCGATCCAGCACTCCGCGCCGGCCGCCTCAATCGAGCCGCGACGGGCCTCGGTGCGGGTGACGACGCGCACGGCGTGCCCCTTGCCCCCGGAATCCCGGGCCAGCCGCAGGCCACGACAGCCGCCCCCGACGATCAAGAGTCGCGCCATCGCGGGAGCGTATCCGCGGGACGCGCTTGGAGACGATCGGCGCACCGCCCGCTGTCCGGCACGTCACGAGACTCAGGTGGGGACCGGGCTCATCCCGGCCCCCACCACACCACCGGCACCGAGCTGTGCTCAGTGCCGAGGCTTTCTCGAGCGCCACCGGAGAGGTATGGGTAGCGGCGCTCGAGCAAGCACCGGCAGTGCCGGCACTCAGCCATCCATGGTCTCTATCTGCCTGTCCCTCGATGCATCCGTGTCATCTCCGCAAATGAAAACATAACTCGCGGCATTTGTCAAGGAAGATATGTCAAGAGCAGTTTTTTTGGAGCAGCACCATCGTCTCGCCGGCCTCCAATACCATCCGGCGCCGATGACCCACCACCCTCTCAGTCCACGATGAGCGCCCATCCCCCCCAGCCCGAGCCGGCCCGCGCACACGAGGCGGACGACCTCGCGCGCGCCCCAGACATCGTGACCATGGACAAGATCGTGGCGCTGTGCAAGCGCCGCGGCTTCATCTTCCCCTCCTCGGAGATCTACGGGGGGGTGGGCTCGACGTACGACTTCGGCCACTACGGGGTGCTGCTGAAGGGCAACGTCAAGGGCGAGTGGTGGCGCGCGATGCTCTCCGAGCGCGAGGACATCGTCGCCCTGGACTCGGCGATCCTCCAGCACCCGCGGGTGTGGGAGGCCTCGGGCCACCTCGCGGGCTTCACCGACCCGCTGGTGGACTGCCGCACGTGCGGGCAGCGCTTCCGCGCCGACCACCTGGAGGACCTGCAGTGTGGGCGCAAACCCTCCAAGCACCCCGGCGAGACCGAGGAGTGCGACCTGACGGCGGCGCGCGACTTCAATCTGATGTTCGAGACCACGATCGGCCCGGTGAAGGAGTCCGGCGCGACGGCGTACCTGCGCCCCGAGACCGCGCAGGGGATCTTCATCAACTTCAAGAACGTCCTGCAGTTCTCCCGCAAGAAGCCGCCGTTCGGGATCGCCCAGGTGGGCAAGTCCTTTCGCAACGAGATCACCCCGGGCAACTTCATCTTCCGCACGCGGGAGTTCGAGCAGATGGAGATGGAGTTCTTCGTGCCTCCCGCGGAGGCGCAGCGGTGGTTCGAGCACTGGCTCGGGGAGCGGATGCGCTGGTACACCGACCTCGGCCTGCGGCCCGACCACCTGCGCCTGCGCGCGCACGACCCCGACGAGCTCTCCCACTACTCCTCGGGGACCAGCGACGTCGAGTACCGCTTCCCCATCGGGTGGTCGGAGCTCGAGGGGATCGCCAACCGCGGCGACTTCGACCTGACCCAGCACGCGCAGCACTCGGGGGAGAAGCTCGAGTACTTCGACCAGGCCACGGGCGAGCGCTACGTCCCGCACGTGATCGAGCCGGCCGCGGGGGCCGACCGGGCGACGCTGGCGTTCATGGTCGACGCCTACGACGAGGAAGTGGTGGAGCGCGCGGGGGCCGGCGAGGGCGAGCGGCGCACGGTGCTGCGCCTGCACCCCCGCCTGGCGCCGGTCAAGGTGGCGGTGCTGCCGCTGGTGAACAAGGACGGCCAGCCGGAGCTGGCGCGCGAGGTGTACCGCGCAGTGCGTGGGCTCCTGCAGGCGGAGTACGACGGCGGCGGGGCGATCGGCAAGCGCTACCGCCGCCAGGATGAGATCGGCACGCCGTTCTGCGTGACGATCGACCACGAGAGCGTGCGGGACGGCACCGTGACGGTGCGCGACCGCGACTCGTTGACCCAGGAGCGCCTGCCCGTAGAGGGGTTGGAGCAGGAGCTGCAGCGGCGCGTGCAGGCGCCTTGGACGACACCCAAGTTGAACGCTAGATAGGAGAGACATGGACTTCGACCTGACCGACGAGCAGCGGCTGATCCGCGAGACCGCGCGCGAGTTCACCGACAACGAGATCGTGGTGCAGTCGCGGGAAAACGCCCGCAACCACCACTTCGACACGGACCTCGTGAAGAAGGTGGCCGCCCAGGGCTACCTCGGCGCGATCGTCCCGCAGGAGTACGGCGGCGCCGGCCTGGACTACTTCAGCTACGGCCTGGTTGTCGAGGAGATCGGGCGCGGGGACTCCGCGATCCGCACGGTCATCTCGGTCCAGACCTCACTCGTGTGCTCGGGGCTGGTCAAGTTCGGCACCGAGGAGCAGAAGCGCAAGTACCTGCCGAAGCTCTGCTCGGGCGAGTGGCTCGCGTGCTTCGGCCTGACCGAGCCGGACACGGGCTCGGACGCCGCCAACCAGAAGACGCGCGCCCGCAGGACCGACTCCGGCTGGGTGATCAACGGCGCGAAGATGTGGATCTCGATGGGCAACTACGCGAAGCTCGCGGTGATCTTCGCCCAGACCGACCCCGCGCTCGGGCACAAGGGGATCGCGTGCTTCTTGGTGGACACCGACCAGCCGGGCTACAAAGCGCAGACGATCGAGCACAAGATGGGCCTGCACGCCTCCGACACCGCCTCAATCGCGCTGGAAGACGTGGAGGTCGCAGACGACGACATGCTGGGCAAGGTCGGCGACGGCTTCAAAATCGCGATGTCCAACCTCGACTCCGGGCGCTACTCCGTGGCGGCCGGCTGCGTGGGGATCTGCCGGGGGTGCGTGGAGGAGTCGGTGAAGTACGCCTCCGAGCGCGAGCAGTTCGGCCGGCCGATCGCGAGCTTCCAGCTCGTACAGGCGATGATCGCCGACATGGCGCTCAAGACCGACGCGTCGCGGATGCTCGTGTGGCGAGCCGGGTTCCTCAAGGACCAGGGCCGGCCGAACACGCTGGAGACCTCGATCGCCAAGCTGCACGCCACTGAGGCGTCGCTCGAGTGCGCGAACATGGCGATCCAGGTGCACGGCGGCGCCGGCTACGTCGACGACCACCCGGTCGAGCGCTACTTCCGCGACGCGCGCGTGACGACGCTCTACGAGGGCACCTCGCAGATCCAGAAACTGATCATCGGCCGCGCGCTGACCGGCATCAACGCACTGGTGCCCTCGTGATGCCCCACCAAGAGTCGCCGACGGGCAGGAGGCCCGTCGCCCACCCGCTCGGTGCCCAACCGACTAACGTGGACGATCCCCAATGACCACAGAGGTCCCGCCGGCGCGTGTGATCGGAGTGCTGGGAGCGGGCACGATGGGCTCGGGCATCGCCCAGCTCGCGTGCCGCGCGGGCGCCCGGACGCTGCTGCACGACCCGCTTCCGGAGGCGCTGCAGAGGGGCGCGGCGCGCGCGCGGGAGGGTCTGGAGAAGGAAGCGGCGAAAGGCCGCATAACCGCCGAGGAAGCGCAGGCCGCGCAGAGGCGCCTGGAGGTCGTGGACAGCCTCAATGCGCTCGCGCCGTGCGAGCTGGTGATCGAGGCCGCGCCGGAGCTGCCCGAGCTCAAGCGGGAGCTGTACGGGCGGCTGTCGGAGATCGTGAGCGGAGAGTGCGTGCTGGCGAGCAACACCTCCTCGCTGCCGGTGACCGGGATCGCGGCGGGGGCGAGCCACCCCGAGCGGGTGGTCGGGATGCACTTCTTCAACCCCGCGCCGCTGATGGCGCTGGTCGAGGTGATCGCCGGCGTGCTCTCAGAGGACCGCGCGCTGGCGGTGGCGGAGGCGACAGGGCGCGCGATGGGCAAGACGGTGATCCGCGCGACCGACGGCCCGGGCTTCCTGGTGAACCGCTGCAACCGCCCGTTCGGCCTGGAAGCGCTGCGGCTGCTGGGCGAGCGGGTCGCGGACGTGCCCACGATCGACCGCATCGTGCGCCTGGGGGGCGGCTTTCGCATGGGGCCGTTCGAGCTGAGCGACCTCGTCGGCGTCGACACCGGCTTCGACGTGGCCCGCTCTTTCTACGAGCTGTCCTTCGGCGAGCCGCGCTGGCGGCCCTCCCCGATCCAAGCGCGTATGGTGGCGGCGGGCCTACACGGGCGCAAGGCCGGCCGCGGCTACTACGACTACTCCGGCGGCCCCCACCGCCCCCCCGATCCCGAGCCCCCGCCGCGCGATGCGAGCCGCGGCACACACGCCACGGTGTACGGCGACGGCCCGCTGGCGGCGGCGCTACGCGAGCTCGTCGGGCCCAACGAGACCGACGAGACCGGCGGGAGCGGCGGGAGCGGCGGGAGCGGCCCGAAGATAGCGGTGGACGGGCTCGGGGGCACCGTCGAGGGTGAGCCGTTCCAGGCGCTCGTACCGCTGTCGCTCGTGGAGGTGAGCGGCCCGGCGGGCGAGCGGGTGTTCGGAGGGCTTGGCCTGCACACAGCACGCGTGGAGCCCTCCCCCGGCGGGGTGCTCCCGCGGATCGTGTGCCAAGTCGTCAACGAGTGCGCGTTCGCGCTCGGCGAGGGGGTCGGCAGCGCGCAGGACATCGACGCGGGTATGACGCTCGGCATGAACTACCCCCGCGGCCCGCTCGCGTGGGGGGACGCCCTGGGCCTGGACAACGTGCTCGCGCTGCTCGACACCCTATACGAGGAGTACCGCGAGGAGCGCTTTCGCGCTGCCCCCGAACTGCGCCGGCTGGTGCGCGAGGGTCGCTTGGGCCATGCCGCGGGGGCCGGGTTCTTCTAACGGGGCTGGGGGTATGTATATAACTTTTGAAACCTTGTCTCACAATCGTTATACACAACTCAATTTTTAAATACTTTACCCCACCCCCCATACCCAGCATATCTACTATCGCTATACTGAGCGGTGGATTTCGCCGGTCTGAGCGCTACTCGCCGGCGGCTGACTGAGCGGCAGCAGGCTGGGCGGCAGCAGGCTCAGCGGCCGCGGCAGGCGCCCACTGGGCCTCGGCGGGGTCCCCAACGGGCATCCCCTCGGGGACCGGCAGCTGCGGGGTGTCGCGGATGTACCACTCGGCGTCCAGCGCCGCCTGGCAGCCCGAGCCGGCGGCGGTGACGGCCTGGCGGTAGGTGTGGTCGACGAGGTCGCCGGCGGCGAACACTCCCGGACGGTTGGTGCGGGTGGAGCGGCCCTCGGTGACGACGTAGCCGTTCTCGTCCACGTCGATCTGCCCGAGCACGAGCTCGGACTGGGGCTCGTGGCCGATCGCGATGAACGCGCCTGAGATCTCGAGGTCGCGCTCCTCGCCGGTGGCGGCGTTGACGAGCCGCGCCCGACCGAGGGCGCCGCTCTCGCCGCACGCGAGCTCCTTGACGGTGTAGGGGGTGAGCAGCTCGATGTTCTCCCGTTCGCGGGCGCGGGCGAGCATGATCTTGGAGGCGCGGAACTCCTCACGGCGGTGCACGACGACGACCCGGGAGGCGAACTTCGAGAGGAAGAT
>JBOGYA010000030.1:0-16679 GCA_050696515.1 Solirubrobacteraceae bacterium | reverse complement strand
CCGTCTGCTGCTTGTCGATCGCCTTGCCGAGGGCGATCTCCCTGGCGGCCTGCTCGCGGCGCCACTGGTGCCACGTGCCCGCGAAGAAGCGCGAGCGGCCGGCCTCGAGCTCCAGCACCGAGGTGCCGACGGCCTCCAGGAACCAGCGGTCGTGCGCGACCAGCGCCACAGCGGCGTCGAGGCCCGTCAGCGTCTGCTCCAACCACTCCAGCGACTCGATGTCGAGGTGGTTGGTCGGCTCGTCGAGCAGCAGCACGTCCGCGTTGGTGGCCAACGCGCGCGCGAGCGAGGCACGCGTCAGCTGCCCGCCCGAGAAGGTGTCCAACGGGCGCTCCAGGTCCCCCTCGGCGAAGCCCAACCCGCGTGTCATCACTGTCGCGCGGTCGCGCCACAGGTAGCCGCCCAGGGCCTCCAGCCGCGCCTGCGCGCGGGCGTAGCGGTCGAGCGTCGCCTCCCCCGTTGTCTGGCTCCGGGTCTGGTTGGCCCCCTCTCCCTCCCCCTTAGCCCCCTCCCCAAACGCCTCCCCCATGCGCCGCTCAAGCTCCACCAGCTCCCGCTCCGCGGCGAGCTCCTGCGTGCAGCCTGACAGCACGTACTCGCGCAGCGCGATCCCGCGCTCGCGCGGCGGGCGCTGGTCATGCAGCGCCACGCGCGCGCCCTTGGCGAAGCTCAGCTCCCCCTTGTCGAGGGACTCCTCCCCCGCGAGCATCCGCAGCAGCGTCGTCTTGCCCGCGCCGTTGCGCCCCGCGATCGTCATGCGCTCGCGGCGCTCAAGCTTGAACGAGACCCCGCGCAGCAGCGGTTTGCCGGCGATGTCCTTGTGGAGGTCGGATGCGATCGTGACAGCCATCGTGGGGCATGGTAGGCCGCATCCTCCGTTACCATTCGCTGCCAGATGCGCCGCCTGCTCGCAACCCTCGCCTCATGCGCCTTCCTGCTGCTCCTGCTCGCCCCCGCGGCCTTCGCCGACAACGACGGGCGCGGCTTCTACGGAGCGACCAACGACAAGGTCGTGACGGTGGCCGGGTTCATCCTGATCGTCTTCTTCCCCACCTTCGTGCTGCTTGCGAGCCTGCTCCAGCGGCGCCTCGAAAAGCGCAAAGACGCGCGCGTCGCTGCGCAGCGCTCGCACGCCCGCGACTCCCGCTGGCGCGGCGGCTGGTAGTCGCGCGGAGCACGGCGGCCTGGATGAGCGACAGCGGCGCCGAGCCCACCGAGTCAGCGGACGATCCGGTCACGGGTGGGCGGGCTCCCATCGCCTACGAGCGCCGCGGGGCCGCCGCGGTGCTGACGATCGACCGCCAGGAGCGGCGCAACGCCGTGGACGGCCCCACCGCGGTCGCGCTGCACGAGGCGTACCGCCGCTTCGAGGACGACGAGGAGGCGCGCGTGCTCGTGCTCACCGGCGCGGGCGGCGTCGCCTTCTGCGCAGGGGCCGACCTGAAGGCGATCGAGAGCTTCGGCGGGCGCCTCTCCGCACCGGAGGGGCCGATGGGCTTCACCCGCCTGACGCCCTCCAAGCCGACCGTCGCCGCGATCTCCGGCTTCGCACTCGCCGGCGGCCTGGAGCTCGCGCTGTGGTGCGACCTGCGGATCGCCACCACCGACTCCCGTCTCGGCTTCCCCGAGCGCCGCTGGGGGGTGCCCCTGATCGACGGCGGCACCCAGCGCCTGCCTCGCGTCGTGGGCCTCGGCCGCGCGCTCGACATCATCCTTACTGGACGCATCATGGACGCCGCCGAGGCCCACGCGATCGGCCTCGTCAATGAGCTCGTCGCACCCGGCCGCCACCTCGAGCGCGCCCTGGAGCTCGCCGAGGGTCTCGCGCGCTTCCCCCAGCGCACGATGCTCGCCGACCGCCGCGCCGCGATCCACGGCATGGGCCTCCCCCTCGCCGAGGGCCTCGCGCTGGAGGCCCAAGCCGGCCCCGACGTCTTCGAGGACGCGATCCGCGGGGCGGCCCGCTTCGCCGGGGGCGAGGGCCGTGGGGGCGCGGGGGCTGGGGCGTAGTCGCGGGGCGGAGGCGTGGGGTCTCCGGCAGACGGGTCAGATCACCGCGGTGCATCCATAAGAGTTTTTGTTTTTGAGGATATACCGTCTAACTGGACCCGTGGAACAGCAACCAGATAGCCTGGATTAGAGGTCCAGTAGCTGGGTATATGCCCGCTCAAAAGCACAATGGAGTCCAGCGCGCCACCTACGACGCGGCCTGGGCCTCCAGGCGCCGGCGCTTCTCGTCTGACTGCAGCGCCTGCGTGAACTCCTCGAGCTCGCCTTCCAACACCGCCTCGAGGTTGTGCGTCGTCAGCTTGATGCGGTGGTCGGTCACGCGCCGCTCGCCGTAGTTGTACGTGCGGATCTTCTCCGCCCGGTCGCCGGTGCCGACCTGCGCGCGGCGGTCCGCCGCGAGGCTCGCCTGCTGCTCGGCCGCTGCCCGCTCGTACAGCCGCGCGCGCAGGACCCGCAGCGCCTTCTCGCGGTTCTGCAGCTGCGACTTCTCGTCCTGCATCGCCACCACGATCCCCGACGGGCGGTGCGTGATCCGCACCGCCGAGTCGGTCGTGTTCACCGACTGGCCCCCCGGCCCGGTCGAGCGGTACACGTCGATCTGCAGGTCGTTCGGGTCGATCTCCACCTCCACCTCCTCGGCCTCCGGCAGCACCGCCACCGTCGCCGTCGAGGTGTGCGTGCGGCCCTGGGACTCGGTCTGCGGGACCCGTTGCACGCGGTGCGTGCCGCCCTCGAACTTGAACACCGAGTACGCGCCCTCGCCGGCGGGGTGGGCAGGCCCGGCGTGGCCGGCAGCTCCGCCGGATGAGCGGGCCTTGATCCCGAACGTGTACTTGCCCTCGCCGACCTCCAGGGGTTCGGTCTCGAGACCCCTGCGCTCCGCGTAGCGGCTCAACATCCGGAAGAGGTCGCCCGCCCACAGCCCCGCCTCCTCGCCGCCGGCGCCACCCTGGATCTCCACGATCACGTTCTTCTCGTCGTTCGGGTCCTGCTCGACCATCGCCATGCGGATCTCCTCCTCCAGCTGCTCGATCCGCTCGCGCGCGCCTCCCAGCAGCTCGCGCACCTCCGCGTCCTCGCCGTCCTCGCTCAACAGCTCCTCCGCGCCCGCCGCGTCGTCCCGGGCGCGGCGCCACTGCGCGGCCAGCTTCGCCGCCGGCTCCAGCTGGCTGTAGGCCCGCCCGGCCTCCGCGTAGCGCGCCCTGTCGCCGATCACCTCGGGGTTGCTCAGCTGCTCGCCCAGCTCCGCGAAGCGCGCCTCGATCTGCTCGACCAGGTCCTCGATCACTTGACCCAGTCTATGGTCCCCGCCGCAGATGCCCGCACAGCCGTGCGCAGGTCCCCGGTCTGGCTCGCCGCGGGTGGTGTATGACAGTCTTCGCGCGGCTCTGCGCTGGGCTACTTCTTTCCGCGCCGTTTGTGCTTCGTGGCCTTCTTCGCCCGCTTGTGCTTCGCAGCCTTGTGCGCCCGCTTGTGCTTCGTCTTCTTCGCCTTGCCGCACCCGGTGACTGCGATCTTGGTGCTCTGGTGGATCTCCGCGCCGTTCTGCGCGATGAATTCGGTCGGCATCACGAGCTTCTGCTTGCAGGGGTTCCCGTTCGCCGCGAGCGCGGAAAACGGACCCTCGGGTAGCGTCAGTTCGAAGCTCCCGACCGGCGCGTCCGGGATCGTCTTGAACGTGCTGCTCGTGACCCCCGCCTTGTTGATGAACGTCGTCCCGACCAGATCCACGGTCACGCCGTAGCCCTGCAGCACGATCACCAGCGACGGGAACGCTTCGCCGCCATGGGACACGAAGTACGCCGGGCCTTCCAACGGGACCGGGATCAGCGGCGTGATCGCCTTCGCGTGCCCCACGATCGACGCCGCTGGGCAACCCGCCGGGTTGGATTCGAACTGCGCGCTCGCGCACGCCTTCTGCAACGTCGTCAACCGCGACGGCAGCGCCTTCGGGAGTTCGACTTTGACCCTCGCGATGTTCGTATACGCCCCCTCGGGGCCGTTGAAGAACCCCTCGCCGCCGTTCGGGTAAGACAGCCTCACCGACAGGCTCTCACCGTCCGCTTTCGATACCTTCGCGGCCGTGGACACTTCGAATTTGGGCGCGAATTTCAAGCTCGCGCAGTTGGTGACCTGGAACGGCACCGACACCGGGGAGCTCGCTCCTTCGGCGCTGTCGATCGCGCCCGTGATCGACTGCGGGGCGCAGTTGGTCGGGTTGAACGTGAACCCCGGACGGTTGACGAGCACGTTGACGTGCTTGATCTGCAGCGCGAACCCTTCGAGGACTGTCGGGATCGCGTGCGGCGAGCCGGGCGGGTCGGTCGTGATCGTCAGCGCCGCGGTATGGGGGTCCACTTCGATCTTCGCGCGGACCACGACCGGGCGGCCTTCCTGCAGATCGAACGGCCCCGCCTTCGCCGGATTGACGATCGACAGGCCGAACGGGGCGCCCTTGTACGGGCCGGTGATGTAGACCTTCCCGCCGGTGACCGTGAACGGGTCCCCGCCGACGCCGACCGAGACGATCGTTTCCCCGATCTGGCTCTCCGCGCCACACGTGCCTTCGTTGGCCTGCGCTTCGGGGCAGAGCTTCACCCCGGTGAGCAGGCCGGAGACGCCCGCGGGGTAGTGCAGCGTGACCGACTGGATCGGCTGCTGGCCATCTTCACGCGAGAGCGTCGTCGTGAGTTCGCTGAAGGCCCCCGCGTTGATGTTCGTCGTACCGGACGCAAGCGACGGGTCAAACGGCAGCGCCGCGCCCGGACAGGGCGTGCCGTTCGGGCCGCTCGTGACCTGGAAGCTCGAGGAGCTGTGGACCGGTTCGCCGCCGGACCACGGCGTGTATGTCGCGTTCGTGGTGTAGGTGCCGCACCGCGAGGGACTCGCCAACGGGGCGCGTTCACCGCCGAAGAAATGCAGTTCGGCGTCTTCGAAGGGCAGCTGCGGGCTGTCTTCGAACGTGCTGCGGATCTGCCCGGGCGCCAGCCCTTCCACGCCCGGCTGACCGCCGAGTTCCACCTTCCCCGGGAGCTTCACCAACGACCCCGACACCGGGTCTTCAGCGACGACGTACATCGCGACATGCGTTTCGAACGGGTTTTCCGGGGGGAACACCGCGAAGTTCTGCGGAGAAGCGAGATACACAGCGCCTTCCAACGGGTTCGGCAGCAGCGGCGTCTTGACCTTCACCGTCGCGATCTTCGCCGCATCCGGGCAGAAGTTCACACCCGGCTGCAACAGTTCGCTCGAACCGAAGCTACCCGGCAGCTTCGGGGTGAAATGCAGTTCGCCCGGCGGATGGCTTTCCCCGGGGAGATAGCCGATCTGCGCCTCCGAGCACGCCTGCAACCCATCCCCCGCAGAAGGATTCAGCGTCACGCCTTCAGGCAACGTAACCTCGATCTCCTTGACGGTGGACTGCGCGAGACCCGTCGCGTTCAACTGCCCTTCCTGGGGAACGTGCACATCGACCGTCAGCCCAGTCGGCCTGCTCGCCTGCTGCCCATCCGGGGTCACCTTGATCTGCGGGACAAACGGCAGCCGGTTACAACCATCGAGCGCCGGCAACGGCACGCTGGGAGTCGAGTGAAAGCTGCCCTCTTCTGTCCATGAGTCGGCTTCGACGCTGCTCTGCATCGGGCCCGAGCACTCGGTCGGCAGATCGAGAAACGGATGCGGATGAAGGGCTTCCGGCGCCACACACGGCCCACCTTCGCTGGAGAACCCACTGTTGTCGTTCAGGCAGTTCCAGCCACGCGACGCGTTGTGTCGTGGGTCGCCCGGCACCCCCCACAGCGTTACCTGGGCCGCCAGGAACGACGCGGCCTCGGTGATGTTGCTCGTGGTCGACGTGACGCCGTAGTCCCCGCCGGTGCGCACCCCTGTGTCGATCACCACGAAGACTCCGGCGAGCGGCACAAAGAAACCGAACCGCGCCGGCTCGCCAACCTGAGGCTCCAAGTTGAACAGAGGCACCACAAACCGGAAATATGCAAATTCCTGGGTATAGGCATAGACCGTGGCGACTCCCATCGCCGTTTCGGCAGAGCATGCGTCCCTTCCCTGAAGGTGCTGGTGGAACTGGGCGATTGGACATTGGGGGAAGACCGTCGGATTGCCGACCAGCCCCGGCGGCAGCTTGAAACGCAGATCCTTCGTGAGACCAGCAGGGAACACTGCAGGCCTAGAACCTACTACTCCCACTTGGGTGTCAGCCTCCTGGTTCAACACGGTGGTGAAAGTGGCCTGGAACGGGTGGGAGCCGGCCTGCGTATCCAATGCGCCCGGTTCTTCGGGCGTCAATTCGTAATCTTCCACCCCGAACCGCGTCGGTTCGCCCGACACACGGATCGGCCGCCCGGCGGTCGCGCTCGGCGCTTCCCCACCTGACACACTCACCTGATTGAGCTCACCGGACACAGCAGCGGGTTCCACTTCCACCCCGATACGAACTTCGATCGCATAGTACGGCGGCAGCCCCCCCACCAGGCCTTCCAATTCTTCGGGGGAACCCACAGACGTACACGACACACGCGATTGCGATTCAAGCGAACACGGGATACTACCCGCGCCGCCGTTAACCTGCGCTATGGCCACCACGCTCGTGGCCTTCAGCCCGTGGGGCAGCGTGTCGGTGATCCGCACCGGCGAGAGTTCGAAGCTTCCTTTTTCCGGTGCGCTCGCTACTTCGCTGCAAAGATGGTCCTTGTACTTCCCCGCGCCCGGCGCTTCGACGCAGCCACTCGCGGGCGCATCGCCCAGGTTCGTAACCGTCGCGACGATCTCACCCTCACCCCCAGGCGGCAGATTCGCAGGGCGCGAACCAGAGGTCAGATGCCACCAAGGCCCCACCCCCCCTTCCGCGAACACCGGCGCGGTCGAGAACACGAAGGCACCGACCACAGCCACAACAAATACTCCGAGAGTCGATATCGATCGCTTGAACATCTACCCCGCCCTCCGATTGGATCTCTTACCGCTGGCTTTACGCCTCTTTGGTTTCGCCCTGAGGCATCTGCCGTGGCTCAGCCTCCTTGGCCTCCCGCACTTCGCCGTTTTCTTCGTAACCACCGGTGGCGCAGCGGGCAGTGAGGCGATGTTGCCGGGGCCGGCAAACGTAGCGCTGGACGGCAGACCGTAGATCGACGGTTGCGGGGTCGGGGACGGTTTACACGACGCTTCGGTATCGCACGGCGTCGGCAAGACCGGCGCGGCGGAACACGGCACCACGGCAGAGCATTCGTGCGCATCATAGACGTCAAGGGCAGTGTCCTGGTCCTGCGCCGCCAATCTCGCGCTCGTTAGGAAGAACACGTCAGCGCCGCTTTCCGACGCATCCAGGAACGCCGATTCTTCGGAGGAGGTACCGGAGGAGATCAAACCCACGCAACCCGGGCCTTCGACGCCTGAGCGGCCTTCCACAGCGAACCCACGCGCCGGCTTGAAGAGGACGCTGCCCGACGAAGCCGAGCTCGTACACCCACCGACCCCTTCGGGCTCGTACTCATAGACATCCTCCGTGCCGTTCACATCCTGCGGCACAAGCGCGCCGCCGCTATCGAAGAACAGCCGCCCGCTGTTTGATAGGTAACGCGTCTGATGCTCCTCCGGCTCCTGCGATCCTCCGTTTTCCTGCCATCCCGGTAGATTCGCGGCAACCAGACCTTGTCCTAGCCAGGCCGAACCGCCTTTACTCAGTTCCAGCTTCCGGTATTCCACTCCGGTCGGGCGCGCGCCGGTCGGGTCGCACGATGCGCACACCAGCGCACCCGAGCTCGCGTTATAGAGATAGACCTCAGCAGCGGGCCGGCCGCTGAGAGCGTCACGATTGTCATATCCCGTCAACCGCCCGGCAGACATGAACGCCAGCCACTGCCCATTTGGCGATACCCGCGTCGGCTGGTTGGAGAACTGTCCGACAGCCCAGTCATATTCGTCTTCGCTGGAGAGAGCGGCGATAAACATCGGCTTCCACCCCGAGCCGTCGTAGTGATCGACGTACAGGTTGTCGCCCGGGCTGCTCGCGCCGCTGCCCGGCAGCACGCCACCGGAGACGAAGTACACATAAGATCCGTCTTCGCTGGCACCCAACACTTTGTCACGTCCTTCTTTAAGGAAGCCCGCGCCTGCCGTCAGGCTGGTCACCGTGCCGGCAAGCAGCCTGCTGCCCGCGGCCGCTTCGAAAACGTACAGTTCGCCACCGGAGGAGAAGAACACCTTCGAGTCGTCCGCATTGGCCGTCTGGAATGCCGTATGTTGTTCGCCTTCGCCGACGATCTTGACGGTTTCTCCGGTGGCAGTGTCGCGCATCAAAAGACGACCTTCGATGCCTTCAGAGACACCACCGAATACGACACGCGAGCCATCCTCGGAGATCCCATGACTACCGTATGTCGTGAAATGGTATATTCCTGTTGCCTGTGTTTCGTTGCCGATGAACGTCAGCTTCCCCCCGGTGGCCCACTCATACAGGCCAAATTCACCACCGCCTCCGGGCGTCAGGCTCTCTTGGGACTGGAGCACCACGTGGCTGAGGTCGGGTGTAGCGGCGTAGAAGTAGGGGCCACAGAAATCGCCCGGCCCACATTCTTGACTCCCTCCACGGTTACCGCCGAAGAAGGTGCCCGGCGGGACATTCGCGTGTTCCTGCACGATCGGGGCGCAGGGCCCGGCCTTCGGGCAACCCGTCACAAGCGGGCGATCGCACCCCATGCTCCGCGGGAGACACGGTTCGCTGACATCCCCACCGAGATAGTCGGTATGCAGGAACGGCGTCTGTTCAGAAGCTTCCGGAGACAGACACGGCTGCCGCGCACCTTCCGCGTTCTCACACGGCGTGAACGGCCCCATGGGCTGCACCACAGCCAGCGACAGATCTTCGCTGAAAAACCGATACTCCGCTCCGTTACCGAGAGCCGGACCCGCTTCCCGTTCGTGCGGAACCGTGAGGTCCCGCGTCTGCCAGGATGAGACGCCCACCCTCGTGGAAAGAATCTGCGCCGCGTTGTCGAAACCCACCGGTTCGGCTTCGGTGGGGATTTCCGCATTATAAGTGAGAGCACCACCATCGGCCGCGGCCTCGATCACCCCGTGAGCCCCATACCCGAGCGTATTGATCCGCGCGCCTTCCTTCCGGGGCGGGGAGACCATCTCCCACTGGCGGCCGTCAGGGAGCGCGAATCCGCCGGCGCGCTGCGTGGTGAACGTCTGGTCGGGGCCGTCGAACTCTTCGACGTCGCCGGCTTCGACTTCGCTGAGCACCACGACACGATAGTGGTAGACCGTGCCCGCCTGCAGCCCCTGCGTGGCCTGGCTGAGCTGGACGTTGCCTTGCCCGGAGCCGACGGGCGCGCCGGGTGCAGCCGGAAGGTCGGTCCCGTAGCCGCTGGTCGTGCCGTACTGGAAGTAATAGCTCGTGGGTCTGCCACGCGGGTCGATCGTCGCATCGAACATCGCCGATTCCGCGGTCACTTCGGACACAGACACAAGTTCGAGGTTCAGCCCTGGGCCAGGTGTCGTGAAGCACCGGTCCTGCGACGCTTCGCCGGGGTTCGCTCCGTTCGCGTTGGCTGCCTGCAGGCGGTAGCAGTATTCCGCGTCCGGCTCCAGGCCGCCGATCCGCGCTTTCACGGGCACCGGGTTTTCGCCTTCGGCGACGCCTTCGGGTTCGCACGGCGCGGTGTGCCCGAGGTCGGTCGCGGAGCCCCACACGAACCCGCAGGTCGCCGCACCGGCCTTTTCGGGGTTGACCGTGCCGGTGAGCGTTGCGCTCCTTACCTTCGGTTCAGAGACCGGTTCGGTCGTGACCGTCGGGAGCACGATATCCGGACCGAAAGCCTTCACCGCCTTTTCGCCCTGTCCGGGGCGATTGTCGGCGATATAGACGTCGTGGGACGCCGGATCGACGGCGAGCGAGTAGACATCGCTGATATCGCCCCCCGGCGAGCCCGCCCCGGTGATATGGCCGAGATAAGCACCCGTGGCGCTGAACTGGTTGATCACCGTCGGAAAAAATCCTTCCGTGACATAGATCTCGCCGTTACTTTCGCCGCTGCCGCCGTCAACCGCGAGATCGAAGGCGCTGCGGTTGACCTGGATTTTGCGCACGAACGTGTATCCGAGCGCCGTCGGTTCAAAGACATCGACCGCGCCCGAGCCACCTGGGTACTCGAGAACAATCACGTCGCCGTTGGCTTCGTTCACATCCACCTTGAACGGGAAGCTAAAGGGTTCGCTGGGCGAGATACCCGTCAGCTGGGTCACATATTTCTCTTTGCCGCCCGCTTCGGGACGAAAGACGTCGATGACATGCTGAGAGAGGACCGCCACGTACACGTCGCCCCTGCCTTCGTCCAGCGGATCGGTCGAGTTATCGACCGCGATATCCCTGATTCCTTCGCCAAATGATCCGCCGGGCGTATCGGCGCCCGTCCACGTGGCTTGGAGCGCCCCCGCTTCGAACACCGCCACCACAGGTTCCCCGCTTTCATTCGTCGCACCCGCGTAAATCTCCGCTTGACCAGTGCCGTGCCCAACGGCGATGCCACCTCCTTCCCCTGAGAAAGGAGTGGCTTTGGTGGGGACCAGCTGCGAGACGAACGCCCCGGTGGAGGCATTGAACTCATCGGCTCGAGACCCCCCGCTGAAACGTTCGGCGACCCACAGTTGCCCAGCATCGACACTCATCGATTCCATCGCTCCAAACGGCCCGGGAGCCGACACACCCGGAGCCGCTGGAACTTCCGTGATCTGCGAGAGATACTTGTGGACCACCGTCGCCTGCGCGGGCGCACACGCGAGTACCAGGGCCGCGCAGGACACGCTCAACGACACCAAACCAGCCACAGTCAACCTGGAAGCAATCATCGCTACATTCCCTCCTCGAGATCGGAGGGGAGCCCCTCGCGTATATGACAGTCCGCGGACAGGCGCGGGGAAAAGGTGTGGGCTGCGGCGCATCACGCGGCCCGCCGCTCGCCGGGAATATGCACACGGATGCTCTGCGCGACCTGCTCGCCCCTGGGGGTGAGCGTCCAAGCGTTCGGCTCGCCCCTGCTGTGACCCAGACCCGTGTTGGCGAGCAGCCCCACCCGCTCCAGGCGCGCGAGGAGCTTCGAGATCTGCCCGGGGTCGATTACCCCCGCGTACTCGCCGACCATGCGGTTGCTCGCGCCCGGCCGCTCGGCGACGCCCTCCAATACCCGCGCGGTGCGATATGTCAGGCGCATCCTGATCCCCTCCAACGGGTCGCCGGCGGGCGGGGCGGCCTGCACGGGCTTGCGCGGGGCGTCCGACGGAGGCGCCGGGCGGGTATTCTCCCTGCGCGCCGCCGCCGGCCCGCGATACGGCAGCACGATCATCGCCATCAACTCGCCCAACAGGCCCGCCAGCGGCCGGCGCTCCCCACGCAACAGACGCGCATAGACGATCGCGAACGCCGCGCCGACCAATCCCTCTGCCGTCAGTGGGGTGCACTCCGCGCCGCGATGGCCCTCATTGCGGCCCTCGTCGACGATCGCCGCGAGGCGTGCAAGGATCTCCTCACGACGCTTCAGGACCCGCGGGCCAGCGCGCAACGCCTGCACCACACACACCCGTGCCAAGACCGGCTCGCGATCGAAGAACCCCAGGATCGCCGCCAACCCCCCACGGACCCGCTCACGCCACGGCAGACCCCCGAGGCCGGCCGCATCCAGCTCTGCGGCGAGTAGACCCACCACCTCCTCCAGCACCGCCGTCAGGCACTCCTCGCGATTCGCGAACAGCTCGTAGAACGTGCGCCGCGAGACGCTTGCGCGACTCGTGATATGCCCTACCGTCGTCTGCGCGTAGCCGAGCTTATCGATCGCGCCGACCGCACCCGCGATCAACCTCGCGCGCTGGATCTCAACCAGGTGTCCAACCTGCACACCGCGATCCGCGGCATCGGGACGCATCCGCCCCGGGAGACCCGAATCCCTGACCCCGCGCGCTCTCCGGGCTCTCGACACCCGCGCGCGCGAGGGCATCACACCGCCCTCCCCGCAAAGCGGGCTGCGCGAGCCAGGCGATCTGAGCGATCGTTCTTTAGATCGCTAGACGAAGAGAGAGAGAGAGAGAGAGAGATGCATCAGGCTGCTGATGCATCTAGCAACGCGCCCTTGTTGGGCGGCATGCATCCCCGTCACGTTTATCCCTCTCAAAACCACGCTTGCTCCGCTCCTCATCGTTTGAGACGATGGTCCCTCTCCCGAACTGCGGACCCCTGCTAGCGCTTGATGTCAACCGCAAGGCGCGTCGACCCAAACCCGACCCTATGTCTGCCAGGCACCCCTGGGGATGACCTTGACGATGGCAACCGTACACCACCCGCTTACGCTTGTCAATACCCAAACACCGTTTCTACTAGACACCCTCCAGGATCGAGCCGCGAACGCGAACACGCCACTGCGCGCCACCCTTCAAGCGAGCCGCGACCCCCGGAGGGCCGCTGAGTAGTGCGCTAGACTACAGGCAACTACATGAGCAGCCGCCCAGCCCAGAAGCCGTTCTCCATCCGTATGAGCGCACGTACGCTCGCCCGGCTCGACCTGGGCGCCCGGCGTCGCGGCGAGGCCAAGTCGCGGACCGCCGAGCGGCTCATCGACGAGGGCCTGCGCATGGAGGACCACCCCGGAATCGTGTTCAAGGACGGTCCTGCCGGTCGCCGGGCGGCGCTCGCCTTCGGTCCAGACGTGTGGGAGGTCGTGAAAACCTTCAAGGAATTCGGGTCCGCCGGGGAGCGGGCGATCGCGGGCGCCGCCGAGTGGGGCAACCTGTCGCACGCACAGGTCAACGTGGCCCTAAGCTACTACGGCGCCTTCCCCGAGGAGGTGGACGAGCGGATCGCCTACAACCGCGAGGAGGCCGAACGGCAGCACGCCGCGTGGAAGCGCACACGACAGGCACTCGCCTGAGCCGTGAAGCTCATGCTCGACGAGATGTACACGCACGCCATCGCCGAGCAGCTCCGTGCTCGCGGATACGACGCCGACGCGGTGGTCGAGCGCGCCGAGCTCCGCGCGCTCGCGGACACGGACCTGTTCGCGCTGGCCCAGACCGAGCAGCGCGCCATCGTCACGGAGAACATCCCAGACTTCAGTGTCATCGCCAACGAATACGACCAGCGCGGCCAGGCCCACCACGGTCTCGTGCTCGCCGACCCCAGCGGCTACCCACGCGACAACCAGCGAACGATCGGACGCATGGTCCGCACGCTCAAGGAGCTGCTGGACGAGCGGCCCGATACGACCCCCACCAGCCTGCGCCACTGGCTGTGAGGAGCAAGGAGCCTCCGCGGGCGTGTCAACCTGCTTACGACGCGGCCTGGCCTGGGCCTCCGCGCTGGGCTACTTCTTTCTGCGCCGCTTGTGCTTCGTGGCCTTCTTCGCCCGCTTGTGCTTCGCCTTCCCGCACCCCGTCACTTCGATCTTCGTGCGCTGGTGGATTTCGGCGCCGTTCTGGGCGACGAATTCGGTCGGCATCCTCAGCTTGCCCTTGCAGAGGTTCCCGTTCGCAGCCAGCGCCGAGAACGGGCCCTCCGGGAGGTTCAGCTCGAAGCTCGCGATCGGAACGTCGGGGACCTGCTTGAACGTGCTGCTCGTGATCCCCGCCTTGCTGATGAACGTGTCCCCGACCAGATGGACCGTCACACCGTAGCCCTGCAACACGATGACCAGATTCGGGAACGCTTCGCTGCCATTCGAGACGAAGTACGCCGGGCCCGACAACGGCACCGGCAGCACCGGCGTCACCGCCGTCGCGTGCCCCACGACCGACGCCGCCGGGCAGCCCGCCGGGTTCGCGTTGAACTGCGCGGCCGTGCACGCCTTCTGCAACGTCGTCAACCTCGACGGCAGCCGCTTCGGGAGCTCGACTTTGACGCTCTGGATATTCGACTGCGAGCTCGCCTGGTTGGCACCCAGATTGCCCGTCGGGTAGACGATCCTCACACCGAGGCTCGCCCCCTTCGCCCTGGAGGTCTTCCCAGAGGTTGAGACTTTGAAGTCGGGCTTGAACAGCAGCGCCCGGCAGGAGCCCATCTGGAAATGGCTTCCGATCGGCGCCTGCGCGCCTTCGCTCCCAAACGCCGTGCCCCTGAACGACCTTGGGCTGCACCCGGTCGGGTTGAACATGAATTCGGGCCTGTCGATCACCGCGTTGATCGTCCGTAGGTCGGCCGGTACCCCAGCGATCACCTGGGGCAGCGGATCGGTCGTGACCGTCAGCCGCGTGGTCAACGGGTCGACTTCGATCCTCGCGCGGACCCGCTGCGTCGGCAGCGTGAACGGGCCGACGTGCAGCGGCACCACGATCGAGAGGCCATAGGGGGCGCCTCTATAGGATTCGGTCAGGTAGATCGGCGCAGGCGGCTGGCCCGGTTCGGGCACGACCAGCGGGTAGGGGCCGGGCCCCGACGCCACGACCGTGTGTCCGATCTTCGACGCTTCGGGGCATTCGTTCGCTTCGGCCTGCGCGTTCGTGCACAGCTTGACCTTCGAGATCATCCCCAAGAGGCCCTCGGGCGTCTGGAACTGCAGGCCCGTGACCCGCTGCTGATCGTCCGGGCGCGTCAGGAGCAGCGAAAAGTCGGTGAAGCCGCCCGCCTGGTCGGTTGTCGCGCCGGCGATCATCGTGGGCGTGAACGGCAGCGGGCTCGGCGGGCACGGCGCTCCACCCGACCCGCTAGTGACCGCGAATTCGGCATTCGCGAACACATCTGCCGTGAACGGGCTGCTCCACGGCGTGAAGTCGGCGCTGAACCCCTGGGCCGGCCCGTATATCCCGCATTTCGTCGGCGTCACCAGCGCTGCCTGCGCGCCGCCGCTGAAGGACAGCTTGAAGGATGTGAACGGCAACTCCGGGGTGCCCGCGAACGTCGTCGTGAGCTGACCGGTTTGTTCGTTGAGGTGCACCGTCCCTACCAGCTTGACGTTCACGCCTTCCCCCGAGGCCGCGACCAGCAGCTTCAGTTCAGGCGGGTTGGACTGCAGGACGTAGACGCTGCCCTGCAGCGGTTTGGATAGCAGCGGCGTCACGATTTCATCGGTACCGACTTTCGAGGCGTTCGGGCAGGACGGCGGACCGTTGTCTTCTTCACCGCTCGGCAGCCGTTCAAGGCCGTTCTGCGATGGCTGGCAGGCTTCAAGGCCGGCGGCTTGACCGGGATTGACGGCAACGCCTTCGGGGAGCGCGACCGTGGTGTTCTGGATGTCGGCGCCGGAGAGCCCTTCGGGGTTCAAGAGGCCGCCGACCGGCGCTTTGACTTCGACCGTCAACCCGGCCGGGGCGTCGGCCTTGGACGTGTCAGGGCTGGTCGTGACGGTGGGACCGAAGGAGAGGTGTTCGCAGCCGGTGAACCCGGTCGGGGTGCCGTTGCCATCGTGCAGCTGCACGCTCCTTTCGGCCGTGATGTTGGGATCCTCCCACGTGTTTGTCTCGATCGTGAACGTCGGTGGAGCTGTGCACGACGTCGGCAGCGTCAGGAACGGCTTGTCCTCGCCACTGACGCTCGGACATTCCGACGAGCACCCCCCGCCTCCGAAAATCCAGCCCGGGCGCCGCCAATGATCGTGGCTATGTTCGCCCGGAACGCCCCACAGCGTCAGAACGCTCTCGATCACGTTCTTTTCGGAGATGTCGTCGATGTGCGTCGTCAATCCATAGTCGCCGCCCGAGCGCACACCGGTGTCGAGCCTCGTCTCGACACCTTCCCCGCCGGCGCCAAAGATGAAACCGATCTCATCCGGGACGCCCGCCGGCGGGGCCATGTTGAATACTGGCATCTGCAGAAGCACGCCTCCGACGGCAGTGACCGTGATGATTCCGAGCTGACTGGCCGCGGGACACGCTGTCGCGTCGAGCTCTTGGCGGGTGCACTTCGGGACCGCGTTGGGGTCTCCGACGAAGCCTGGCGGAAGCTTCACTTCGATATTCCTCGTCTGGAACGGCAGGAGCGCCGGTTCGCGACCGGCCGCGGACCATGCTCTGAGGAAGCTGTTTTCGCTGAAGAAGTTGTTCAGGTCGTAGCTGAACGTCACCTCGTAGGGATGCGAGCCGGCCTGCGTGTCGAGCGTCCCGTTGGAGTTGCTGGCCCACACGTCCCACCTCTCGAACCCGAAGGCAGCGGGCTTGGAGGTCACCGTCATCGGGTCCGAGGTGCTCGCTGGCGTAGGCGCGCCACCGCCCACGATTGTAACGTGATTTGCCTCCGACGCTTCGCCTCCTGGGAGCGCTTTGCTTTCCGGGAGCTTGACTTTTATACCGATCTGTGGCACCGGATTGGCCCCTTCCGCAGTGCCCGGGTTGCCCCCGCCCCCTTCGATGCTAGGCAGGTTGCCGAGATTGTTGGTGCACGTGACGACCGTGGCGCCGGCCACCACACCTCCCGGGCCGTTGCCGGTGCAATCCCAGTCGGAGTGATGGATTTTTACTGAGTTTTTTTCACTACTACTGGAAATCTCGAAACCGAGTTTTACCAGCTCTCCCGCTTCTTCTGCTGTCACACCTGGCGGCAGCGTGTAGGTCACCGTGATCGTACCCGCGCTTGGGGCCGCGCCGACGTTCATCACGCTGACGACGATCGTCCCAATCCCGCCGGGCGCAAGCGCGGTGGGATATGTGTCGGCGGTCAGCATCCATCCCGGGCC
>JBOGYA010000029.1:0-17266 GCA_050696515.1 Solirubrobacteraceae bacterium | reverse complement strand
GGCTCGATTCGCGCCAGCTCGCCCTCCAGCTTCAGCACCAGGCCGCCCACGCCCTCGTCGGCGATCAGCAGGTTCGAGCCGGAGCCGACCACCGCGACCGGCGCCTGCGCGGCGTGCGCCCATGTGAGCAGTTCCAACAGCTGCGCCTCGCTGCCCGCGCGCGCGAACAGCTCCGCCGGGCCGCCCGTGCGCACCGTGGCGAGGCGGGCGAGCGGGTAGTCCCGCTGCACGTATGGGGGCGGTGTGGGGGCGCTCAAAGCTCCACCGTCGGAGGCGGCTCCCAACACGGCAGCTGCCCCCGTCGCTCCGCGGCCAGGCGCGACGGATGAAAGTGGGGGTGGACGGTAGGTATGTATATGTAGTTTTTGAGCTGCGTATAACGATTGTTACACCAACTCTGAATTTTTATACCACCACCTCCCCTCCCACCTCTTTTTTTCTCCTCTCTTCTTCGCCACCACCGGCCCCTCCCACCTCTTGTACTTACTATAGCTATACTCAGTCGTCCATTTTCTGGAGCAGCGCCCGTCCCAGCGCGTCCACGTTCCCGGCGCCCATCGCCACGCACAAGTCATTCTCGCCGAGCAGCCCCAGTAGGACCGGCTCGGCGTCGGAGAATGTCGGCAGCCAGTACACCGGACGGCCACCCGCCGCGTCGGCGGCGGCCTGTGCGATCAGCAACCCACTGACCCCCGGGTGGTCCTCGGCCCGCTCGCGCGCGGGGTACACGTCGAGCACGACGATCACGTCCGCCAGCGCCAGCGCCCAGCCGAACTCCTTGGCAAGCAGGGCGGTGCGCGAGTAGAGGTGGGGCTGGAAGACGGCCACCAGCCGCCGGGGCCCGAGCGTGCGCGCCGCGCTCAGGGTCGCCGCGACCTCAGTCGGGTGGTGGGCATAGTCGTCGTACACGAGCGCCCCGGCGGCGCTGCGGCCAAGCAGCTGAAAGCGCCTCCCCGCGCCGTGAAAGCCGGCCAGTCCCGCGCGCGCGGACTCCGGCTCCACCCCCGCCAGGCGGGCGGCCTCCAGGGCGCCGGCGGCGTTCAGCGCGTTGTGAGCGCCGGGCACGGACACACGAACCTGCGCCCCCCGCCACACGAACGTCGAGCCGCCCCCGTCGAGCAGCGGCTCGGGCACGTCGTAGGGGACGATCTCAATCGCCCCTGCCGCCCCGGGGCCTGTGGAGGCAAGGCCCCCGGCGGAGTGGGCCCCGGCGGAGAGGCCCCCGGCCTCCCGAGACCCACCGGGGAGCTCCGGCCCATGGCCTTCGCAGGCCCTCGCCTCCCGCGCCAGAGCGACCAGCTCGGGGCGATCCCACACGACTACCCCGGTGTGCGCCCCGGCGAGGAACGCCCGGAACGCATCGTGCAACTCCAGCAGCGAGCGAAACGTCGCGTGGTGGTCGAGCTCCACGTTCGTGAGCACGGCGACCTCCACGTCGAGGCTGAGCATCGAGCGGTCGGACTCGTCGGCCTCGACCACGAGCCACTCCCCCCCGCCCCACCGCGCGTTCGGCAGGCCGTCGCCCACCTGGGCGCCGATCAGCCACCCGGGCTCCATGCCGGCGCCTTGCAGGATGTGCACGAGCATCGACGCGGTGGTGGTCTTCCCGTGGGTCCCGGCCACCGCGATCGTGCGCTTCAGCGCGGAGAGCTCACCCAGCAGCTCCGCCCGGGGCCGCTCCGGCAATCCCCGCTCGCGCGCCGCAACCCGCTCGGGGTTCTCGGGTGGTACGGCGCTGGAGTAGACGACCTCCACGTCCTCCCCGGAGGGCACGTTGGCGGCGTCGTGGCCGATGCTCGCCTCCAGCACTCCGTCCGCGCGCAGGCTCTCCAGGTAGGGCGAGTCCGCCCGGTCGGAGCCGCTGAGGAGCGCCCCCAGCGCGTGCGCGGCACGCGCGTAACCGCTCATTCCGGCGCCGCCCACGCCGACAAAGTGCAGGCGCCGCCTGCTCCACGGTCCGCTCATCCCGCGCTGCCTCCGGCAGAGCTCATCGCCCTGCCGCCTCCAGCAGCTCTCCCGCGACCGCCTGGGCCGCGTCGGGGCGCGCGAGGCGGCGCGACGCGGCCGCCATCGCCCGCATCCGCTGAGGATCGGCGAGCAGCGCAGCCGTCTCGCGAGCCAGGCGCGCGGCGCTCAGCTCCCCGTCTGGAATCACCACCGCGGCGCCACCCTGCGCCATCCAGCGGGCGTTGGCCGCCTGATGGTCGGCGGCGGCGTGCGGGTAGGGCACAAGGACCGCAGGCTTCCCGTGAGCCGCGATCTCGAACAGCGACCCGCCCGCCCTGGCCACCACCAGGTCGCAGGCGGCGAGCGCGTCAACGAAGGCTCCGAGGTCGAGGTACTCGCGCAGGTCATACCCCGCTTCGCGCGGTCGGGCCAACAGCTCGGGGTGGTCCCGGCGGCCGCAGACGTGGAGCACGTGGAACGCTGCCCCCGCGTAGGCCTCGACCGCCGCGAGGTTGATCGAGCGCGCCCCCAACGAGCCCCCGAAGACCAGCACGCACGTCTCCTCCGGCTCGATCCCCAAACGCTCCCGCGCGCCGGCGCGGTCCGCGTGCGGCGGGGGAATCGGACGGCCCGTGACCCGGTAGCGACGGCCTCTGCGGCCTGCGACCGGGAACGCCAGGCACACCCGCCGCGCGAACGGGGCCAGCGCGCGGTTGGCCAGGCCGAGGTGGCTGTCCGCCTCTGTGAGCACCAGCGGGACGCGGCGCGTGAGCGCGGCGAGCCCCACCGGCCCGGAGACGTACCCGCCGCCACCCATCACCGCGTCCGGGTGAAGCTCCCCCAGCAGCGCGCGAGCGCGCAGGAACGCCTTGAGCGCCAGCGCCAGCGCGCGCGCCGCGCGCAGCGGGTTGCCGCGAGCGAGGCCGATGACCGAGATCGTGTGCAGCGGGTACCCCGCGGCCGGCACCAGCTGCGCCTCCGCGCGCGCGCCGCCGATGAACGTGACCTCCGCTCCCCCCTCCCGCAGGGCGTCAGCCACCGCGAGCGCCGGCACGACGTGCCCGGCGGTCCCCCCGGCTGCGATCACCACTCTGGGCGGTTTTGCGCTCACCGGCCAATCCTGCCGGTTTGCGTGCGCGCGCGTCGCCCACCACGCGCACGTGGGCGCTCGTGCCAGAGGCGACGTTCAGCAGCAGGCCCATCGCGGCGAGCATCACCACAAGGCTGCTCGACCCGTAGGAGATGAACGGGAGCGGCACCCCCGTGAGCGGCGCGAGGCCGAGCACGGCGAACACGTTGAGCAGCGCTTGGGAGAGGATCAACGTGGTCATCCCGACCGCGATCAGCGCGCTGTAGAGGCTGCGCGCCCGCTTCGCTGTGCGCAGGCCCGCGTAGCCGATCAGCCCGTAGAGGAAGAACAGCGCGTACACCCCCACCACCCCGAGCTCTTCGGCGATCACCGCCAGGATGAAGTCGCTCTGAGCCTCCGGGAGGTAGAAGATCTTCTGCACCGACTGGCCGGGCCCCACCCCGAAGAGGCCCCCCGAGCCGATCGCGATCTGGCCCTGCACCGCCTGGAAGCCGCTGCCGGAGGCGTGCGCCCAGGGATCAACGAACGAGGTCAGCCGCGCGCGCGCGTTCGGCCGCGCGAGCGCGTACACCGCCACCACCGCCAGCGCGCAGCCAGCGAGGATCGCCAGGTGGCGCATGGAGATCCCAGCGACCAGCAGCAGCGCGCAGGTGGTGAACGCGATCACGAGCGCCGTGCCCAAGTCCGGCTCGGTCACCACCAGCACGCACGCCCCGCCGACCACGATCAGCAGCGGCCGCGAGAGCTCGCGCAGGTCGTGCACGCGCTGGGGGCGGCGCGCGAGCAGCGTGGCGGCGTAGAGCACCAGCGCGAGCTTCAGCAGCTCGGCCGGCTCGAACTGGAAGATGCCCGGGCCGATCCAGCGGCGCGCCCCGTTGACGCTCACCCCCACGTGCGGGATGTGCACCGCGAGCACGAGCGCGAACGACACCGCCAGCAGGGGCGCGACGAGGGCCTGCACCTTCGCGACCCCGTCGCGCGCCAGGTAGTGCATCAGCGCCAGCCCCACCCCGCCGAAGATCACGAACTTCACGAGGTATGAGCTGCCGTTGCCCTGGCCCGCCAGCAGCGCGCTCGCCGAGGAGGCGCTGTACACCATCACCGCCCCAAACGCCAGCAGGCAGAGCGTCGCGGTCAGCAGGATGCGGTGCTCGAAGGGCTGTTCGCGCCGGGAGGCACGGCCAGAGCGAGCGGCGGCGGGAGCGCCCCGTCCGTGGGCTTTGGCGTTGGCGCCCCGCGCGGCTGGTGGCATCCCAGCTCACTTCGACGCCCGCGCGCGGAAGCCTCCCTGAGCACTACGAGCGCGGGTCGATGGGGGCGGTCGGCGGGGCGAGATTCAGCCGCGGGCCGCCCTCGCCTCATCGAGCCAGACCCCACGGCGATCTACAAGACCCGTGCAACGAGCGTCAAGAACCGCTCGCCACGCGCTTCGAAGTCGGGGAACTGGTCGAAGCTCGCGCAGGCGGGGGAGAGCAGCACGACCTCACCCGTCGCCGCCGCCGCGGTGGCCGCCGCGACGGCCCGCTCGAGGTCGCCGCATTCATGCAGCGAGATCTCAGCGTGCTTCAGCGCCCGCGCTATCTGCCGGGCGTCTTCGCCAATCAGGTAGACCGCGCGACAACTCGCTGCCACGGCGTCGCGTAGTGGCGCGAAATCCTGGCCCTTGCCCTGACCGCCGAGGATCAAATGAACGCCGCCCTCCGGGAACGCCCGCAGCGCGACAAGCGTGCTTGCGACGTTGGTCGCCTTGGAGTCGTTGACGTACAGCACGCCGGCGCTCCTCGCCACCTCCTGCAGACGGTGCGGGACACCGGGGAAGCTGCGCAGGCCCGCACGCACCGCGCCGGGATCGATGCCCCGGGCGAGGCACACGGCGGCGGCGGCCATCGCGTTCTGGAGGTTGTGCGCGCCGCGTAGACGCAGCTCATCCGCGGCCAGCAGCAGCTCTCCCTCCCACCACACGCGCCCCTCGCGCAGCGCGCACTCCGCCTCCCCGCCCTCGCCGAAGCGCACCCGGCGCACCCCGGCCGGGAGCGAGACTTCCCCTGGCCCCGCCGGGACCACCGCCACGTCGCCCTCCCCCTGGCGGGCGAAGATCCGTAGCTTGGCCTCCCGGTAGGCCTCCACCGTCCCGTGGCGGTCGAGGTGGTCGGGGGTTATGTTGAGCAGCACCGCGGCCTCCGGGGCGAACGCGAGCGCGTCCTCGAGCTGAAAGGAGGAGGTCTCGCACACCACCGTCGCCCCCTCCTCGACGCTCCCAACCAGGCCGCTGAGCGCCGCGCCGACGTTGCCTGCCACGGCGACCGGCAGGCCCGCCGCGCGGTGGATGTGGCCGATCAGCTCCACGGTCGTCGTCTTGCCGTTCGTGCCCGTCACCGCGATGAACTCGTTCGCCAGCAGACGCCACCCCAGCTCGAGCTCGCCCAGCACCGGGATCCCCCGCTCGCGCGCCGCCGCGACGACGGGTGCCTGCGCGGGAACCCCCGGGCTCTTGACCACCGCCCGCGTGCCCTCCAGGCGGGCGAGGCCGTCGTCGCGCAGGTGCAGCTCGACGCCCCGCGCGGCCAACTCCTCCATTCCGGCCGGGGCGCCCGCGTCCACGCCGATCACCCGCTCCCCCCGCGCGCGCAGCGCGCACGCCGCCGCCGCCCCGGAGCGCGCGAGCCCCACGATCAGGTAGGGGCCGGCGGGGATCGGCGGGCGGGGCCTCACCTCAAGCGATGCTCGCGCGGTAGATCGTGAAGCCGATCGCACAGCAGATCGCGGCGACGATCCAGAAGCGCAGGATGATCTTCGTCTCCGACCACCCGCGCAGCTCGAAGTGGTGATGGATCGGCGCCATTAGGAAGACCCGCCGGTGGCGCGTCTGGAAGTAGAGCACCTGGATCACGACCGACAACGCCTCCATCACGAAGATCCCGCCGAGCAGGATCAGCAGCACCTCCGTCTTGGTCATCACTGCGAGCCCCGCGATCGCCCCGCCGAGCCCGAGCGCCCCCGTATCGCCCATGAAGATCGTCGCGGGGAAAGCGTTGAACCACAGGAAGCCGATGCACCCCCCCACGAGGCAGCCCGCGAGCATCGAGAGGTCCGATTGGGTGGAGACGAACTCGGAGGTGATGAACGTGATGCCCACGTACGCCAGCAGCACGATCGCCGCGCAGCCGGCCGCCAGCCCGTCGAGGCCGTCGGTGAGGTTCACCGCGCTGGTCGTACCCGCCACCACCAGGTAGATCAGCAGCGGGTAGAACGGCCCGAGGTCCACCTGGTAGTCCACGACACGCAGCCGCAGCGTGCTCTGCAGGTGCGCCTCGTGGGACGCGACAAACCACAACCCAAGGGAGATTGCGATCGTCACCGCCAGCTTCGTGCGCGCCCGCAGGCCCAGCGAGCGGCGGCGCACGAGCTTGGTGTAGTCGTCCGCGAAGCCCAGCAGCGCACACGCGATCGCCGTGCCGAACACTCCCACCGAGCGCCATTCGAAGTCGGTGAGGATCAGGAACGGGATCGCGACCGCCACGAACACGATCACGCCCCCCATCGTCGGGGTGCCCGCCTTCTGGCGGTGGCCCTCCGGGCCCTCCTCGCGGATCTGCTGCCCGAACTCGCGCTTGCGCAGGAACTCGATGAACTTCGGGCTCAGGAAGATGCAGATCAGGAGCGCCGCGGTGCCCCCGATCAGTACGCGCCCCACCTCAGCTGTCCCCCGCCCGCGCGGGCGGTGCTGCGGGCTCAGGCGGTTCCGCCGCCGCTCCAGCGCTCTCGGGCGATCCGGCAGCTCCAGCGCCTCCGGGCGGCCCCGCGAGCCCCAACGCCCCCGCCTCGCCCACCAGCCTCTCGGCGACCAGCTCCAGGCCCACGCCACGCGAGCCCTTCACGAGCACACGGTCGCCCGCGCGCAACAGCCCCGGGAGCAGCTCGGCCGCCTCGCCGGCGTCCGGCACGCGGTAGACCGGCCCATCCAGCTCCTCCCCCATCTCACCCGCCAACGGACCGACAGCGACCAGCAGCTGCACCCCGCGCGCCCGGGCATGCGCGCCGACTTCGCGGTGCATGCGCCGCTCCTCCGCGCCCAGCTCGAGCATGTCGCCGAGCACCGCCACACGCCGCCCCTGGGCGCTTTCGGCAAGGTCGTCGAGCGCGGCGCGCATCGACATCGGGTTGGCGTTGTAGCAGTCGTTGATCAGCACGATTCCGTTCGCCAGGGCGACGCGCTCGCCGCGCAGCGACGAGAACTCCACCTCCAGCCTCCCCGTTGGGGTCACGCCGAGCGCGCGCGCGGCCGCCACCGCGGCCAGCAGGTTGCGCAGGTTATGGGATTGGCCGAACGACGGCGTCACGACGATACGCTCCCCGCCGGCCCCGTGGTCCACGATCGCCACCTGCCCGCCGGCCCGGCGCTCCGCCAGCTCCACATCCCCCCCCTCCCCGAACGTCACGGTCCGCAGGTCCTCCCGCAGATGGGGCGCGAGCAGCGGCTCGCCGGCCGGCACCACCACCGTCGCGCCGGGCGCCATCCCGGCGATCAGCTCCGCCTTCGCGGCCGCGACCGCCTCCAGCGACCCCAGCTGCTCCAGGTGCACGGGGCCGACGTTCACGATCACGCCCACGTCCGGCTCGGCGATCGCCGTCAGCTCCGCGATCTGCCCCTTCCCCCGCATCGCCATCTCCAGCACCAGCGCGCTGGTGCCAGGCGGCGCGGCGAGCACCGCCAGCGGCAGCCCGACCTCGGTGTTGAGGTTCTCCCGGCTCGCCACCGTGGGTCCGCCCAGCTGCGTCTGCGCGCCGCGGAGCACCGCCGCGAGGATGTCCTTCGTCGAGGTCTTGCCCGTGGAGCCCGTCACGGCGAGCACCTTTGCGCCTTGCGCACCCAGCGCCCGCCGCCACGCGCGCGCGAGCGACTGCATCCCCGCCAGCGGGTCGGGGTGGGCGAGCACCGCGCCCCCCGCGAGCGCCTGCGCGTGCTCGGGGGCCACCAGCACCCCCCACGCGCCTGCGTGCAGCGCCTGCGCGGCGTACGCCCCCCCGTCCACCCGCTCCCCGGGCAGACCGACGAACAGGTCACCCGGTTGGACCGCGCGCGAGTCAATCACTGCGCGCACCGGACCCGCGCCTGGGCCTCCGCGCAACAGACGTGCATCGGCGGCCCGCGCGAGCTGGGCCGCATCCCAGTGAATCACGCGGCAGTCCCCGACGCCGCCGCGCAGGACGCACGCAGCGCTTCGCGCACGACGGTGACATCGTCGAAGGGAACCTTGCGCCCACCCGCGAGCTCCTGGCCCTGCTCGTGGCCCTTGCCGGCGATCACCACCACGTCGTCGCGCCGCGCCAGCGCGATCGCCCGTTTGACGGCGGCGCGGCGATCGACCTCGACCTGCACGGCGCTCCGCGCCCCCGCCACGATCTCGGCGACGATCGCCTCCGGAGGCTCCGAACGTGGATTGTCAGAGGTCACGATCGCCACGTCTGCGAGACGCGCTGCGATCTCCCCCATCAGCGGACGCTTGCCGCGGTCGCGGTCTCCGCCGGCGCCGAACACGCACACCACCCTCCCAGCTGTCCCCGCGAGCTCGCGCGCGGCGCGGAGCACGTTCTCAAGCGAATCCGGCGTGTGGGCGTAGTCCACGAGCACCGCGAACTCCTGCCCCTCCTCGACCGGCTCGAAGCGGCCCGGCACCCGCACCCAGCGCTCGAGCGCGGCCACCAGCGTGTCGAGGTCTCCGCCCAGCGCGTGCACGGCAGCGAGTGCCCCGAGCGCATTGGCGACGTTGAAGCGGCCGGGCAGCGGCAGCGCGAGCGCGAGCGCGCCCAGCGGGGTCTCCAGGCGCAGGCGGCAGCCGCCGTGGCCAACCCGCACATCGCGGGCGCGGTAGTCCGCCTCGCGCTCGATCGCGAAGGTCACCGCGCCGGGCAGCTCCGCCGCGAGCCGCCGCCCGTAAGGGTCGTCGAGGTTGACCACGCTCACCCCGGGCGCGGTGGGCACGAACAGCCTCCGCTTGGCCTGGAAGTACTCCTCCATCGTGCCGTGGAAGTCGAGGTGGTCCTGGGTGAGGTTCGTGAAGATCGCGGCGGCGAAGCGCACGCCGCCGGTGCGCCCGAGCTCCAGGGCGTGCGAGGAGACCTCCATCGCGCACGCGCGCTCGCCCCCGTCGAGCATCGCGCGGAGGTCCGCCTGCAGGTCGATCGCCTCGGGGGTCGTCCGTTCGACGGGACGCTCCTCCCCTCCGACCACCGACTTGACAGTTCCCAGCAGCCCGCAGCGCCGGCCGCTCGCCTCGAGCAGCGCCCGCACGAGGAACGCGGTTGTGGTCTTGCCGTTGGTGCCCGTCACCCCCACCACCTGAAGCGTGGCGCTCGGGTCCCCGTAGAAGCGCGCCGCGACCGGGCCCATCGCCGCGCGCGCGGACGGCACGAGCACTTCGGGCACGTCCAAGCCGAGGGGACGCTCGACCACCAGCGCCGCCGCGCCGGCCCGCACGGCCTGCTCGGCATGGTCGTGGCCGTCGCTGTGAGCGCCCGGCACGCAGAAGAACAACGCACCGCTGCGCACCTGCCGGCTGTCGTAGGCGAGACCGGCGATCTCCACCGCCGCGGCAGCGCCCGCGACGCCGCTTGCGCCCAAATCGGCAGGGATCAGGTCCGCCAGCCTCATCGGTGCACACGCCGTCTTTGCATCGGCTCTGAGTCTAGTTTCAGCCCCCGACGCGGCCGTCCCCGGTTTGGGACGTGGCCGACGGCGGGCTGTTCAGAGCCTCGAAGCTCGTCGGCCCGGACGGATAGGCTGAAGGCACCGATGGCGAGCGACACGATCACCGCCGATGAGCGAGCGAGCGCACCGGACGCAGATGTGGCCGTTATCCACACCGCCGGGCTGAGCAAGGTCTACGCCGGCGCCGACTTCGCCGCGGTGGACGACCTGCACCTCGACATCCGGGCGGGGGAGATTTTCGGTTTGTTGGGGCCCAACGGCGCCGGCAAGACGACCACTGCCGGGATGCTCACCACGCGCGTGGTCCCCACCGCCGGGACCGCCCGCGTCGGCGCCGTCGACGTGATCGCCCACCCCGCGCTCGCCAAGCAGCTGATCGGGGTCGTCTCCCAGCAGAACACGCTCGACCGGCAGCTCACCGTGTGGGAGAACCTCTACTTCCACGGCCGCCTGTTCGGGATCGGAGCGTCCGAGTCGCGGCGCATCGCCGACGAGCTGCTCGAGCAGTTCCACCTCGCGCGCTGGGCGCAGGCGTCGGTGTTCGCGCTCTCCGGCGGGATGGCGCAGCGGCTGATGGTCGCGCGCGCGATCTTCCACCGGCCGGCGGTCCTGTTCATGGACGAGCCCACCTCCGGCCTCGATCCTCAGAGCCGCCTCGCGCTGTGGGAGATCCTCGGCGAGCTGAACGCCGCCGGGCAGACGATCATGCTGCTGACCCACTACATGGAGGAGGCCGACCAGCTCTGCCACCGCGTCGCGATCATGGACCACGGCAAGATCCTCGCGCTCGACACCCCCACGGCGCTCAAGCAGTCGGTCGGCGCCGACACGATCGTGACGGTGAAGGCGGCCGGCGACGGGAGCGCGCTCGCGGCACGCCTGCAGCAGGAGGTCGAGGGCGTCACCCGCACGCGCGTGGTCGAGGGCGGCGTCGAGCTCCACCTCAAGGGAGCTGAGCGGATCGTGCCCCGCGTCGTGGCCGCCGCCGAGCGCGGCGGCTTCGAGCTTGCCGACCTGTCGGTCGCCGAGCCGACGCTCGAAACCGTGTTCATCAACCTCACCGGCAAGGAGCTGCGCGAATGACCGCCCCCGATGCCACCACCGCCGCCAGCACCGCAACCCCCACCGGCAACGCGGCCTCCACCGCCGCCGCGCCCCCCACCGCCGCCATGGCTCCCGCCGGCGGGCAGGCCCCGCCCGCGATCGCGCTCACGCCGGCCCGCTCCACCTTCGCGGCGAGCCGCACCGCGCTGGGCGCCCTGATCCTGCGCGACCTCACGGTGCTGGGCAAGCACGTCCCCGAATTCGTCGCCCGCGTCCTGATCCAGCCGTTCCTGCTCGTGTTCGTGTTCCTCTACGTGTTCCCCTCGATCGGCCAGGGAGTCGGCGCCGGTCACGGCCTCGCGGCCGAGTCCCACTTCGCGACGGTGCTCGTGCCGGGAGTCGTCGCGATCTCGATCATGTTCCAGGGGATCCAGGCGGTCGCGCTGCAGATGTCCACCGAGTTCGGCTACACCCGCGAGATCGAGGACCGCGTCCAGGCTCCGTGCCCGATCTGGCTCGTCGCGGTCGCGAAGGTGCTCTCCGGCGCCGTCCAGGGGGTGCTCGCCGCCGTGATCGTGTTCCCGATCGCCGCCGTCATCCACGCCCCGGGGGTCCACGCCCACCTGTCGGTCCACTGGGCGGTCGTGCTCACGCTGATCCCGCTCGCGAGCGTCGCGATGACCTCGCTCGGGCTGCTGCTCGGCACCACCTTCGAGCCCCGCAACATCGGGCTGATGTTCGGCTTCGTCGTGCTGCCGCTGACGTTCCTCGGCGGCACCTACTACCAGTGGACGAAGCTCGCGCCCGTGAAGGTCGGGGGGTTCCACTGGCTGCAGACGCTCGTGCTGCTCAACCCCCTGATCTACGTCGCCGAGGGGATGCGCGCCGGGCTCACCGAAGCCTCGCACATGCCCCTCTACGTCGTTTACCCCGTGCTGCTCGCCTTCTGCGCGTTCTTCCTCGGCCTGGGCCTGCGCAACTTCAGGCGGCGAGTGCTGGTATAGGGCGCGTCGCCGCCGCGCCGGCGCGGGAGAACTCCATCGCGCCGTCCTCGACCTTGCCGAACTTGAGGCTCACG
Organism: Solirubrobacteraceae bacterium; assembly: GCA_050696515.1. Taxonomy (GTDB): domain Bacteria; phylum Actinomycetota; class Thermoleophilia; order Solirubrobacterales; family Solirubrobacteraceae; genus Palsa-744. Next base: position 5,398 of record JBOGYA010000029.1, on the reverse strand, counting down.
ATGTCGAGCGCGTAGTTCTGGTACAGGCGCCACGGCGCCTTCGACCCCTGCTTGGGGAAGCGGTCGAGCGCGCGCAGGATGTAGCCGGAGGAGAAGTCGCTGAACGGCTGCGCCTGCACCGACGGGTCCCGGTTGCGCGGCGTGCACTGGGCGTAGCCGTGCGCGTCCATGTGGGCCAGCAGCCGGCACACGTACTTGCAGGTCAGGTCGCACTTGAGCGTCCACGAGGCGTTGGTGTAACCGAGGGCGAGCGCCAGGTTGGGCACGCCGCCGAGCATCATGCCCTTGTAGCTCAGCGTCTCCGGCAGCTCGACCTCGCGGCCGTCCACCGCGAGCTCCACGCCCCCGAGCGCGAGCAGGTCGAGGCCGGTGGCGGTCACGATCAGATCGGCCTCGAGCTCCGCGCCGGAGGCAAGCCGCAGGCCCCGCTCGGTGAACGTGTCGATGCGGTCGGTGAGGACCTCGGCGCGACCGTCGCCGATCGCCGCGAAGAGGTCGCCGTCGGGCACCAGGCACAGACGCTGGTCCCACGGGTCGTAGCTGGGCTTGAAGTGCGTGTCGATGTCGTACCCGGCCGGCAGCTGGCGCTCCAGCGCTTTGCGGATCAGCGCCTTCATCGCCGCCGGCCGGCGGCGGCTGAGCTGGAAGCTCAGCATCGTGAGCAGCACGTTCTTCCAGCGCACGACCGGATAGGCGAGCTTGGCTCCCAGCACGCGGCGCAGCGCCCTGGCGAGCGGGTCTTCGGCGGGCAGCGACACGATGTAGCTGGGCGAGCGCTGCAGCATCGTGACGTGCGCGGCGCTGCGCGCCAGCGCGGGGACGAGCGTCACCGCGGTCGCGCCGCTGCCGATGACCACCACGCGCTTGCCGGCGTACTCGATGTCCTCGCTCCACTGCTGCGGGTGCACGATCCGACCCGCGAAGCGCTCGGTGCCGGGGAAGTCGGGCGTGTAGCCCGCGTCGTAGCGGTAGTAGCCGCTGCACATCAGCAGGAAGCCGCAGCTGAAGTACACAGTCTCGCCGGTGTCGGTGCGCTGCGCCTGCACCGTCCACCGCGCGTCGGCGCTCGACCATTCGGCGCGCACCACGCGGTGGTGGAAGCGGATCCGCTCCTCGATGCGGTGCTCCCTCGCCGTCTGGCGGACGTAGTCGAGGATCGACGGGCCGTCCGCGATCGACTTGGCCTCGCGCCATGGCCGGAAGGAGTAGCCGAGCGTAAACATGTCCGAGTCCGAGCGGATGCCCGGGTACCTGAACAGGTCCCAGGTCCCGCCGCTGCGGTCGCGGGCCTCGAGGATCGCGTACGTCTTCCCGGGGCAGTCGGCCTGCAGGTGGCAGCCGGCGCCGATGCCCGACAGGCCCGCCCCGACGATCAGCACGTCGAGGTGCTCGAGCGGCGTGCCGGCCTCGATCATCGCAGCACGACCGCCCAACCCCCGACAAACCCCTCGGAGGCGACGATCTCCTCGACGACCTCGGCGGGCACGGGGGCGTCGGTGGTGACCACCATCGCCGCCAGACGCTGGTCCTCGCCCTCGCCGGTAGCGTGGGAGGGGTGGGCGGGCATCCCATCCCGGGTGTGGCCGACCGCGGCCGAGGAGATGTTGATGCCGTGACCGCCGAAGATCGTGCCGACACGGCCAATCATGCCGGGCAGGTCGGCATAGCGGAAGACGGTCACGAACGGAGCCAGCTCGACTGTCAGGCGCCGGCCCTGCACCTCGACGAGATGCGGCACGCGGTTGGGGCCGATGCCAGTGCCGGCAACCGCGACCCGCTCGCCGCCCGCGATCACCGTGACGCGGATCAGCTCGTTGTAGTCCTGTGCCTCGGAGACCGTCTTCTCCTCGACGACGATCCCGCGCTCCTCGGCCATCGAGGGCGCGTTGACGAGGTTGACCTGCTCCTCTGTGCGTCCCTGCAGTGCCCCCTGGATCACCGCGAGCGTCAGCAGACGCGTGTCGAAGTCGGCGATCCTGCCCATGAACGCCGCCTCGATCCGCTCCACCGAGCTGCCCTCCGCGAGCGCCATCGCCAAGCGCCCCAGCTGCGTGGCGAGCGGCAGGAACGGCCCCAGCACCTCCATGTCATCGACGCCGATCGCGGGGATGTTGACCGCGGTCGAGACGACGCCGCCGGTCAGCGCCGCGACGACCTGCTCGGCGCTCTGGTAGCCGGCCCTGTCCGTCGCCTCGGCGGTGGAGGCTCCGAGGTGCGGGGTGACGATCACGTTCGGGTAGCCGAACAGCGGGTGCTCGGTCGTCGGCTCGGCCGGGAACACGTCGAGCGCCGCACCCCCCACCTTGCCGCTGTCGAGGGCACCCTTCAGCGCGTCTTCGTCGATCAGCCCGCCGCGCGCGACGTTCAGAATCCGCACGCCGTCGCGCATCTGTGCGAACGCCTCCGCGTTCAGCCAGTTCTGCGTCTCATCCGTCTTCGGCAGGTGGATCGTGAGGAAGTCGGCTTGCGCATAGACCTCCTCGCTGTTCGCGGCCTTCTCGACGCCGAGCTCGCGGTAGCGCTCGGCGCTGACGAACGGGTCGAACGCCACCACCCGCATCTGAAAGCCACGCGCCCGCGCCGCCACCAGCTGCCCGATGCGCCCGAAGCCGACGATCCCGAGCGTCTTCTCGTAGAGCTCCACGCCGGAGAACTTCGAGCGCTCCCACTTGCCCGCCGTCAGCGACACGTACGCCTGCGGGATGTTGCGCGCGAGCGCCAGCAGCAGCGCCAGCGTGTGCTCGGCGGCAGTGACCACGTTCGACTGCGGCGCGTTGGCGACGACGATCCCGCGCTTGGTGGCGGCTTCCACATCGACGTTGTCCACGCCCACGCCCGCGCGCCCGATCGCGCGCATGTTGGTCGCCTTCTCGATCAGTTCGGCAGTGAGCTTCGTCGCCGAGCGGATCAGGATGCCGTGGTACTCACCGATCCGCTGCGCCAGCTGCTCGTCGCTCCAGTCGAGGCCGAGCTCCACGTCGAAGTGCTCGCGCAAGAGCTCCACGCCGGAGTCCCCGATCTGCTCCTTGACCAGCACCTTCAAACGCCCGCCGTTCGTGTTGGCCGCGGCGCTCGTGGGTGTGCTCTCCACAGCGCTCACGCTGCCTGCCTCTCGACGACCCACTCGATACACGCGGTCAGCGCCTGCACGTCGGCCGGCTCGACCGCCGGGAACATCCCGATCCGCAGCTGGTTGCGCCCCAGCTTGCGGTAGGGCTCGGTGTCGACGATCCCGTTCGCGCGCAGCGCCGCCGCCACCGCCGCCGCGTCCACCTGCTCGTCGAAGTCGATCGTCCCCACCACCAGCGAGCGCTTCGCCGGGTCCGCCACGAAGGGGGTCGTGTACGGGGTGCGCTCAGCCCAGCCGTAGAGATGCCCGGAGGAGGCCGTGGTGCGCGACACGCACCAGTCGAGGCCACCGCCGTCGAGCATCCAGCGGATCTGGTCGGCGAGCAGGAACAGCGTCGCCACCGCCGGGGTGTTGTACGTCTGGTCTTTGAGCGAGTTTTCGATGGCGGTCTGCAACGAGAGAAAGGCTGGAATCCAGCGCTCCGAGGAGGCGATCCGAGCGATTCGTTCCTGCGCGGCTGCGCTCAAGAGCGCAACCCACAGTCCGCCGTCGGCCGCAAAGCTCTTCTGCGGCGCGAAGTAGTAGGCGTCGGCCTGCGCGACATCGACCGGCAGCCCGCCGGCGCCCGAGGTCGCGTCGATCGCCACGAGCAGCTCCCCGGCGCCCACGGGCCGGACGACCGGGACCATCACGCCCGTGGAGGTCTCGTTGTGCGCCCACGCGAGCACGTCCACCCCGGCCTCCGCGACCGCCGCCTGCGCGGGGTCGGGCGCGTCCCCAGGCTCGGCCTTGACGACGAGCGGCTGCGCCAGGAACGGTGCCTCTTTGGCGACCTGCGCAAACCTCTGCGAGAACTCGCCGTAGGTGAGGTGCAGCGAGCGGCGCTCGATCAGCCCGCACGCCGCGGCGTCCCAGAACGCGGTCGCGCCGCCGTTGCCCAGCACGACCTCGTACCCGTCGGGCGCGCCGAGGAGCTCGCGCAGCCCCGCGCGAATCTCGCCGACGAGCGCCTTGACAGGCTTCTGCCGGTGCGAGGTGCCCATCGGCGCCGCCCCGCCGGCCAGGCGCGCGAGTGCCTCCGGGCGGACCTTTGAGGGGCCGCAGCCAAAGCGCCCGTCGGCGGGCTTCAGCTCGGCGGGAATCGTCAACCGCTGCTGCTCTGCGCTGGTGCTCGTCATGGGCTTCCTCGCTTCGGCCTCGAGTTAGGTGGATGAGGTGCCCAGGCGCGCGGCGGTGCTGCTGAGTCGCTCCCCGGTGGTCGTTTCCACCTTGCTGCTGCGCCAGTCGCGACAGGTGCGATTCTAGCGAAACGCCGCGAGGCCTCAGAACGACGGGTCGATCCAGTCCATGTGCGAGCGCAGCTCCTTGCCGACCGCTTCGATCTGCGTGTCGGCCTGCTCGGCGCGCATCCGCAGGAAGCTCTCCTGGCCGGCGCGGTTCTCGGCGATCCACTCGCGGGCGAAGTCCCCGGACTGGATCTCGGCGAGGATCTTGCGCATGGCGGCGCGGGTCTCCTCGGTGATCACGCGTTTGCCGCGCGTGTAGTCGCCGTACTCCGCGGTGTTGGAGATCGAGTAGCGCATCCCCGCGAGGCCCTTCTCGTACATCAAGTCCACGATCAGCTTGACCTCGTGCAGGCACTCGAAGTACGCCATCTCGGGGTCGTACCCCGCCCCCACGAGCGTCTCGAAGCCGGCCTGCACGAGCTCGGAGACGCCGCCGCACAACACGGCCTGCTCGCCGAACAGGTCTGTCTCGGTCTCGTCCTTGAAGGTCGTCTCGATCACGCCCCCGCGCGTGCACCCGATCCCCTTGGCGTACGCCAGAGCCAGCTCGCGCGCGTTGCCGGTAGCGTCCTGGGCGACCGCGATCAGGCCCGGCACCCCGCTGCCTTCCAAGAACTGGCGGCGCACGAGGTGGCCCGGGCCCTTGGGCGCCACCATCGCCACATCCACGCCCGGGGGCGGGGTCACCTCGGCGTAGTGGATCGAGAAGCCGTGGCTGAACAGCAGCATGTCGCCGTCGGCGATCCCGTCGCGCACCTCGCCCTCCCACACCTGGCGGTGCAGCTCGTCGGGAACCAGCATCATCACGAGGTTGCCGGCGCTCGCCGCCTCCACCACCGGCAGCACCTCGAGGCCCTGCTCGCGCGCCGCCGGCGCCGAGGAGGAGTCCTCGCGCAGGCCCACCACCACGTTCACGCCGGAGTCCTTCAGGTTCAGCGCGTGGGCGTGGCCCTGGGAGCCGTAGCCGATGATCGCGACGGTCTTGCCGTCGAGCAGCGTGAGGTCCGCGTCGTCGTCGTAGAGCATGGCCGCAGGCTATACG
>JBOGYA010000028.1:0-17291 GCA_050696515.1 Solirubrobacteraceae bacterium | reverse complement strand
GTCCAGGTGGCGCCCGATCGTGTGAACACCCAGACCGCCCCGACACTGTTGTTGTCGCCAGGGCCGCCGATCAGCGCGGTGTTGCCGTCGGCGGACAGCGCCACGCTGCGACCGAACGCGCCTTCGCCGCTCTCTCCGCCGCCGGTGAGCTTTTCGCCCTGCTGGGTCCAGGTGGCGCCCGATCGTGTGAACACCCAGACCGCCCCGACACTGTTGTTGTCGCCAGGGCCGCCGATCAGCGCGGTGTTGCCGTCGGCGGACAGCGCCACGCTGCGACCGAATTCGCCTTCGCCGCTCTCCTTGCCGCCGGTGAGGACCGGGCCCTGCGGGGTCCAGGTGGTGCCCGATCGTGTGAACACCCAGACCGCCCCGACGCCGTCGTTGTTGTTGTAGCCGCCGATCAGCGCGGTGTTGCCGTCGGCGGACAGCGCCACGCTGAAGCCGAGGCGACCTGCGCCGCTCTCTTCGCCACCGGTGAGCTTCGAGCCTTCCTGGATGAGTGGCGCGATCGCCATGCTCGGCAGCCCCTCGCGCGACATCCCGCGGGAGCGGGACGCCACCGGCGCTGAGGAGCGCCCACCAGCCAGGGCCTGTGAAAACGCCGCTGCAAGCAACAGCGAGAGCAGCGCGGCCGCGACCGCCGCACGCCAAGTGACCACGACTCTAGCCGAGAGCGCCATCGATGCTACCCGTAAGAAAGCCGTACCTGCGACACGGACCGATCAACGGCGCCCACCGGCGGCAACTTGCGCGAACCTGGAAGCCGCTCGCAGAGCCGGCTGCGCCCGAGAAGGGCTAGCTGACGTGCCTACATACGTTGTGAACGGTTGAGGAGGCATCCGGGCCTCTTCCCAGGCTGTGGGTCTGCGAGAACTCACGACTCTGGGAGGACCCGGATGCAGATTCACGGTAGAGCGAAGCTCGGGCCGGCGGGGCGCCTCGCGCTGTGCGAGGCCGTCGAGGGCGGGATGACGTTCAGGCAGGCTGCCTCGATGCTGAACGTCTCGCCTGCGACGGCCCATCGGTGGTGGCTGCGATATCGCGACGCTTCGCTAGCAAAGCGACATTCATTGGCGTGGGCGGCCGATCGATCGAGCCGTCCGCATCGCTCTCCCAGGCTCCAGACCCGGCTTCTCAGGAACGGATCTGCGAGGCACGGGAGCGCACTGGCTGGGGGCCGCGTCTGATCGCGGGCGAGACGGGATTCGCGCACTCGACGGTGTGGAAGGTTCTGCACCGTCACGGTCTCTCCCGGCGCTCCAGAGAGCCACAGGAGCAGACCAGACGCTATGAGTGGCCCTGCCCCGGCGACCTGCTGCATATGGACACCGCTCGCTATGCCCGCTTCGAGCGGCCTGGGCATCGCGTCACCGGCGATCGCTCACAGCGCAGCCGTGACTGGATGTCGGACGGAACCCGGGTGGGCTACGACTTCGCCCACGCGATCGTCGATGATCATTCTCGCCTGGCCTATGTCGAGCTGCATAGCGATGAGCGGGCTCCCACAGTCACCGCTTTCGTCGAGCGCGCACTGGCCTGGTTCGCGTGCCGAGACATCCACGCCAAGCGCCTAATGACCGACAACGCGTGGAGCTACACCCGCAACAGCTCGCTGCACGCACTCCTCGTCACTCAAGAGATCAAGCACCTGCGCACCCAGGCCTACAGGCCGCAGACCAATGGGAAGGTAGAGCGCTTCCACCAGACGATGGCCCGAGAGTGGGCTTATGGCCTCAGCTACCGCTCCAGCCACACCCGCACGCAGGCCCTGCCACACTGGCTCGAGCACTACAACCAGCGCAGGCCACACTCGGGGATCGGCAACCACCCACCCATCAGCCGCGTTCACAACCTACGTGGGCAGGACAGCTAGCGCACCAGGATCGAGTGGCTCAGGCCGGAGACCTGGGACCCGTAGTCCCGCACGAGGACACGGTAGGTGCCGGGGCGCAGGCGCAGGATGCGGCTGAACTGCGACACGCCGTGAGGGGCGGGCTCGAGCTTGGTGTGGCCCACTACGGCGTATTCGTGGCCGTGGGACAGCCGTTCGAGCACAACGGGGGCGTGCGACTGGCGGGGCGTAACGGTGCCGTAGAAGCGCACGAACCCGCGGTGTGTGGCGGGGCGAACGTGGAGGGTCACGCTCACCGCGACGTGCTCGATGATCCCGCGGCTGTGGACGTTGGGGTTGCTGACGAGTGCTACTCGCAGCGTTGCGCTCGCGCTCAGGTGTGGCAGCGCGAACATGAATTCCCCCGCCGGATCGGTGATCTGTGAATTGCCGATGTTGCTGAAGCCGTGGGTGTAGGGGAAGGAATCCGCCTGCAGGACGACCGCCACGCCGGCGTTGCCGGTGCCGGAGAGGGCGCCAAAGACGCTCAGCCGCTTGCCGAACACGACGGGGTCGGGAGCGGTTGTGATCGTCATCGACAGCGGGATCGCCTTGGTGGTGAAGGCGGCGTCCTGTCCGTCCGTCGTGCCGGCCGAGCTGGCCGCCACCACACGGTAGTGATAGAGGGTGCCGGGCTGGAGCCCGGTGACGAGGACGGCGAACTTGGTTTCCTGAGTGCCGTTGCCGGCCGAGGCGGTTGGCGTCTGGAAGCCGTAGGCGGTTGTGGGGCCGTACTGGACGTAGTACTCGGTCGCCAAGCCCCGGGGATTGATCCGCACGTTGAGCGAGGCCGAGGAGATCGTCAACGGTCCGGCGTATCCGGTGCTGGCGAGCGGCGGCTTGGGAGGCGGGGGGGTGAGGGCGGCGGCGCCGTCCGGCAGTGCGAGCGCCGTGCTCGCCGCCAGCGCTCCGATCAGCGCGAGCGTTGGCCCGACACCGGCTCTGCTCATGCTCATCCTCCTGCACCTCATCCTCTTGCACCTGCCTCTAGCTCGGTGGTGGTTGGGCATGTAGCGACTGCAACACCGGAGGTGGGCGATCGGCGCGCCTGCATCCAGACGACTTGCTCGCGCCGATCGTCTGCTGCGCCCGCCTCTCCCATAACGGCGTTTGGGGCCTGCTCCTTCCACCCGCCCGCGCCGCGCGTGCTGCCGCGCTGTGCTTGCGGTCGCGCCAGGCCGACGAGACCGCAGAGGGTGGAACTTTGGATGAAACCCCGTCTGCGCCGTTGACTTGGCGTGAGGTCTGAGTAGCTTTGGGCGCCCAGAACAGGCGGTGGACAAGTCGCGGACGCATGAAATCTGCCCGTGAGGTTGCCGCCGGACAATCGAGATGCGACTACGGAGGGTGCTTCATGCTCGGACGGACCGGCTTTCTGCAAACGATGGATCGTGAGCGTCTGATAGTCATCGCGATCACTGCGGCGATCGCGATGACCGTCGGGCTTGCGGCCCTCGCGCCCGGCGCCGCGCACGCGAGCGGATGCACCGACTCGTGGACGAACACCGCAGGAGGCAGCTGGTTCACTCCTGGCAACTGGAGCAACAACGCGCCTCCAACCTCCGAAGAAGAAGCGTGCATCACCGCCAACGGCACCTACACGGTCACGATGACTCAGACCAGCGGCACGGTGAGCGTGCGCGCGCTGACGGTCGGGGGGACGTCGGGCACGCAGACGCTGGCAGTGGGAAGCAGCTGCTCGGTGAACGCCATCCTGGCCACGACCGCGGGGATCGCCAACGGCGCCGACGGCGTGATCACGCTGACCAACGGCGATGCCTGCGGCGACAGCGTCACGCTGAGCGGCCCGATCACGAACGCGGGCACGCTCGCATCCGAACCGGCCCATGGCGGCTCCCGCACTGTGCAGGGCAGCCTCACCAACACGGGCACGCTGGGGATCGACACGAACACCACCTACAACGGCTCGAGCGCGCTGCTGAGCAACAAGGGCGCGATCGACCTCGCCGAAGCCACGCAGCTGACGGTCTCCGGCACGAGCTCCTTGACCAACGCGTCGGGTGGCTCGATCTCCGCGACGGGCGACGGCGTCGTGCTCATGTCGGGCACGACGTTCACCGAGGGCGCGGGCACGACGAGCGGCACCAAGCCCGTGATCGTCGACGATGGCACGCTGAGCTACACCGCCAAAGGCAAAAGCCTGATCGCGCTGCACGGCTCGAGCGCGTTGAGCGGCAGCCTCGCCGCGGGGCAGTCGCTTTCGATCGAGAGCACGTGCGGCGAGCACGCCGTCACGACGGCCGCCGCGAGCTTCACCAACGCGGGCACGATCACGCTGACCAACGCCGACGGCTGTGGCGACAACGCCACTCTGGTGGTGTCGGCGGGCACGCTGACCAACAGCGGCACGATCACCACCGAACCGGCGCACGGCGGCACGCGCACGCTGCAGGGGAGCATCACGAACACCGGCACGCTCGCGATCGACGTCAGCACCGCCTACAGCGGCTCGAAAGGCCTGCTGAGGAACGAAGGCGCGGTCAAGCTCGCCGAAGCGACCCAGCTGACGGTCTCAAACGAAGGCGCCGTGACGAACGGCACTGGGGGCAGCATCGCCGCGACGGGCACCAGCGACGTGCTCATAGGTTCGGGGACCTCCTTTACGGAGGGTGCGGGCACGACGAGCGGCAGCAAGCCGGTGATCGTCGACGACGGCGCGCTTGGCTATACCGGTGAAGGCAAAAGCCTGATTGCCCTGCACGGCTCGAGCACGTTGAGCGGCAGCCTCGGCGCCGAACAGACGCTGTCGATCGAGAGCACCTGCGCGGAGCACGCGTCCGCGACCGCGGCGGCGAGCTTCGCCAACGCTGGGACGCTCAGGTTGACCAACGGCGACGCGTGCGGCAACAACGCGACCCTGACCGTCTCCGCGGGCACGTTGACCAACAGCGGCAAGATCCTCACCGAAGTGCCGGTCGGCGGCACGCGCACACTGCAGGGCAACCTCACGAATACCGGCACGCTCTCGTTCAAAGCGAGCACCGCCTACAACGGAACCGGCGCCACGTTGACCAACGAAGGCTCGCTCACCGTTGCCGAAGGGCTCCAGCTGACGGTCTCGGGTGGAGGCTCGGTCATCAACGGCGCGGGTGGCAGCATCACCGCGACAGGCGGCGCCGACGTCCTGATGAGCTCGGGCACCTCGTTCACCGAGGGTGCGGGCACGACCAGCGGCACGAAGCCGGTGATCGTCGACGACGGCGCGCTGGCGTACACCGGCGCCGGTGCGAGCGCGATCGCGTTGCATGGCGCGAGCACGCTGAGCGGCAGCCTCTCGGCGGCGCAGTCGCTGTCGATCGAGAGCACATGCAGTGAGCACGCGGTCGTGACCGCGGCCACGGGCTTCGCCAATGCTGGGACGATCACGTTGACCAACGGCGACACGTGCGGCAACAACGCGATCCTGACCGTCTCCGCGGGCACGTTGACCAACAGCGGCAAGATCGTCACCGAAGTGCCGGTCGGCGGCACGCGCACACTGCAGGGCAACCTCACCAACACGGGCACGCTCACGATCAAGGTCAACACCGCCTACAACGGAACCGACGCCGTGCTGACCAACGAAGGCGCGATCAGCGTCCACGAAGGCGCCGTGCTGACGGTCTCGAACGGGGGCTCGGTCGTGAACAAGACCGGTGGCAGCATCTTCGCCCCGGGCAGCGCCGCCGTGTTCCTCTCGGGGGGAGCGTTCACCCAGAGCTCCGGCGGCAAAACGATCGGCACCGAACCGGTGATCGTCGACGACGGTGCCCTCAAGTACACGAGCACTTTCGTTGAACCGAGCTCGGGTCCGATCGCGCTGCGGGGGGCGAGCACCCTGAGCGGCAAGGTGCGAAACGGGAACGCGCTGCTGATCGAGAGCACTTGCGGCGAGCACGCGGTCGTCACCGCCGCGGGGAGCTTCGAAAATTTCGGCAAGATCGAACTCACCAACGGGGATGGCTGCGGCAACAACGCGACGCTCAACCTGAGCGGAGGAACGCTCACCAACGGCGGCAGGATCATCGTCGCCAACCCCCACGGAGGCGTTCGTGAGATCGAGGGGAACCTGATCAACAAGCTGACCGTGTCGGTGGCCGCCGGCGAGACGTTGCAGGTGAGCGGCAGCTACACGCAGGAATCCGCGGGCAAGCTCAAGACGTTCATCGCGGGCGCATCCGACTTCGGGAAGCTGTCGGTCGGGGGGACCGCCACGCTCGCGGGGTCCTTGGCTGTGCACCAGACGCTGCCGTTCCGCGCCACGCTCGGGCAGACGTTCGCGATCGTCTCCGCCGCCTCGCTGTCGGGGACATTCGCGACAGAGACCGAAGATCAGCTCAACTCCACCGGCCTCTACTACAAGCCGACCTACTCCGCCACCGGGGTCACGCTCGTCGCCACCCAGGCCACACTGGAACTCTCGGCGAGCAGCGGACTGCCGGGCTCGTCGGTGACGCTCAGCGGCAGCGGCTATCTGCCGGGCGATACGATCACCCCGACGTTCGTCGATCAGAAAGGCGTTCTCACCACCTTCCCCACGGTGACGACCAACGGCAGCGGCGAATTCTCGACTGAAATCACGATTCCCGCGTCGGCAGCTGTGGGAGCGGGAACCATCAAGGTGACAAGCGCGCAGACGGGCGTGCACATCGGCCATTCGTTCAAAGTCACCTGAGCTCCTCGCAGGGTCTGCCCGATCCTCTGTGTAGGCGACGGTGACCTAGTCCGAGCATGAGCTCTGTGGCCTTGCCAGCGATGGTCGGAAGCATGGTAGGATCACGGGTATGAAGGTAAGTATGAGCCTACCGGGGGAAGATGTGGCGTTTATCGATGCCTACGCCAGCGCCCATGCGTACTCGTCACGCTCTGCCGTCGTGCGCCATGCGATCCGAGCGCTCCGTCTCGGTGAGCTCAACGAGGCGTACGGGGACGCATGGGCGGAGTGGGAGGCGAGCGGCGAAGCTGACAGCTGGGACACGGTCGCGGGCGATGGGGTATGATGCGGCGCGGCGAGGTGCGCATGGTCGATCTCGATCCCGCCCGCGGCGCGGAGGCGAACAAGCGCAGGCCGGCCGTTCTCGTGAGCAACGACGCCGCCAACAGCACCGCGGCCAGGCTGGGTCGCGGGGTGGTGACGGTCGTGCCGATCACGTCGAGTGTCGCGCGCGCCTACCCGTTCCAGGTGCTTCTACCCGCTGGAGCGGGAGGCCTGCCGCGAGACTCCAAGGCGCAGGCCGAGCAGGTCCGCTCGATTGACGCCGAGCGCATCGGCGAGCAGCTCGGCCAGCTGCCCGATCGGCTGATGGGCTCGATCGACGACGCGCTGCGCCTGCACCTGGGCCTGTAGTCGCGCGCGGATCTAGTGGGTCGCGCGTAGTGGTAGGCTAGTGGGTATGGCTTACGTCGTCGCACGTCCCAACGGGCGGTATGAGGTTCGCGAGTCGCTGCACACGCCGCAGGGACCGCGCGCGCGCAGTCTCGCCGGCTTCGAGATCCTGACCGGCGAGGTGCTCGCGACAGCCGCACGGCGGGCCACGCGGCCCTTCGATACCGGGGCGGTCATCGCCTCGGGCAGGCGGGCCGGGGCGCCGGTGAGGAACGTGGCCGGCGCCGCGGGAGGCCTCGGCGGCTCGTCCGGGCGGTTCGTGGAGGCGTCGCGACGGATGGCGCTGTCCTTGGGGCGAGCGTCGCCGTCCGGGCGGGCTGACCCCGGGGCGGCGCTCGTCGACCTGCTTGGCTTCGCCGACGCCGTCAGGAGCAGCCAGCCGGCCAGGCCGTTCGAGCCGCTGGCCTTTCCGGTGCTGGCGCGGCTCGTCGAGGATACGCGCGCCGCGGCGAGCCCGCGCTGAGGATGAGCGTCACCGCGACGCTCGGTGGTCTCGCCGCCAAGATCGCGGCGGTGCACGAGATGCTCGACTCCATGCGAGTGCCGCACCAGTTCGGCGGCGCCGTGGCGCTGGCGTGGTACCGCAGTCCGCGCGCGACGACCGACGTCGACCTCAACGTGACCGTCGCCCCCGCAGACGCGACGCCAGTGCTGGGGGCGCTCACGCACCTGGGCGTGACGGTCTCCCGACCCGATCGAGTCGCGATCGAGCGCGACGGCCAGGCGAGGCTGGACTGGGAGGGGTCCTACCTCGACCTGTTCTTCGCCACCCTCGATCTCCACCAGGAGATGGCCAGGCGCTCGCGCCAGGTCGACTTCGGCCCCATCCAGATACCGATTCTCGCCCCGGAGCACCTGATCGTGTGTAAGGCCGTCTTCGACCGGCCGAAGGACTGGGTGGACATCGAAGAGATGGTCGCCTGGGGCACGGAGATCGACGCGACCGAGGTGCTGTGCTGGATCGAGGAGATCCTCGGGCGAGGCTCAGAGCAGCGGGCTCGTCTGGCCGAGCTGCTCGGGCCGTCGGCTGGACCCGGGTGACTCAGCCAGAACCGTACGACGGCCGTGGACGGGCTGCCAGGCGTTGTCGGCGAACAGCAGCGAGAGCAGTCCGCGGCAAACGCAGTGGCAGGGTCCCAATTTCGTCCACCCCGCAGCTACAGCGCAGAAGTCTCGCGCGCGCAGGCCCGTTGCTGGGCCATGCTGCGCACGTTGGAGCCAGGTTCGCTTGCGGGGGCCGGCGACTTGGCTGAGGACTCGCGGCACCCGGGGCATGACCCCTCGGCCACCTACCGTCTCTCGCACCTGCGCGCCCTGGAGGCGGAGGCGGTCCACGCGATGCGCGAGGTCGCTGCGGAGCTCGAGCGCCCCGTGTTGCTGTTCTCCGGGGGCAAGGACTCGATCGTACTGCTGCGCCTGGCGGAGAAGGCGTTCCGGCCGGGGCCGTTCCCGTTCCCGCTGATGCACGTGGACACGGGCCACAACTTCCCCGAGGCGATCGACTTCCGCGACCGCCGGGTGGCGGAGCTGGGAGAGCGGCTGGTCGTGGCCTCAGTGGAGGAGTCGATCAGGCGGGGGCGGGTCGAGGACCAGACGGGCCCGTACGCCTCGCGCAACGGGCTGCAGACGGTCACGCTGCTGGACGCGATCGCCGAGCACGGCTTCGATGCGGCCTTCGGGGGGGCGCGGCGCGACGAGGAGCGCGCGCGCGCGAAGGAGCGGATCCTGTCCTTCCGCGACGAGCACGGCCAGTGGGAGCCCCAGGGGCAGCGCCCGGAGGTGTGGAATCTTTACAACGGGCGCATCCGCCGCGGCGAGCACGTGCGGGTGTTCCCGATCTCCAACTGGACGGAGCTCGACGTGTGGCAGTACATCGCCGAGGAGCAGCTGGAGGTGCCCTCGATCTACTTCGCGCACGAGCGGGAGGTGTTCGCGCGCGACGGTATGCTGTACGCAGTGAGTCCTTTCGTCGAGCTGGTGGACGGCGAGCGGCCGTTCACGGCGCGGGTGCGCTACCGCACGGTGGGGGACATGAGCTGCACTGGAGCGGTCGAGTCCGATGCGGCGACGCTCGCGGAGGTGGTCGCGGAGATCGCCGCGACCGAGGTCACCGAGCGCGGGCAGACGCGCGCTGACGATCGCGCGAGCGAGGCGGCGATGGAGGATCGCAAGCGGCGAGGGTACTTCTGATGGCTTCGCTGGACACACGCGCGCCCGATGGCGGCACCGCCGCGCCGCAGGACACCGAGGAGGTCTTCCGGCGGCTGACTGAGCGCCCGGTGGAGCTGCTGCGCTTCGCGACGGCGGGCTCGGTGGACGACGGCAAGAGCACGTTGATCGGGCGGCTGTTGTACGACTCCAAGCAGGTGTTGGCCGACCAGCTGGAGCACGTCGAGCTGACCAGCCGGCAGATGGGCCACGACTTCCTCGACCTCTCGCTGCTGACGGACGGTCTGCGGGCCGAGCGCGAGCAGGGCATCACGATCGATGTCGCCTACCGCTACTTCGCCACGGCGCAGCGGCGGTTCATCATCGCTGACACTCCCGGGCACGAGCAGTACACGCGCAACATGGTCACGGGCGCCTCGACGGCGGACCTGGTGATCGTCCTCGTCGATGCCCGCAAGGGGGTGGTGGCGCAGTCACGTCGCCACGCTTTCATCGCCTCGCTGCTGGCGATCCCGCACCTGGTGGTGTGCGTCAACAAGATGGACCTGCTCGGGTACGACGAGGAGGTGTTCGACTCGATCGTGGACGAGTTCGAGCGCTTCGCGGCGCGCCTGGACATCCAGGACGTGACGTTCATCCCGATCTCGGCGCTGAAGGGCGACAACGTGGTGGAGCGCTCGCAGGCGATGCCGTGGTACCAGGGCCCGCCGCTGCTGTACCACCTCGAGCACGTACACATCGCCTCTGACCGCAACCTGATCGACGTGCGCTTCCCGGTGCAGTGGGTGATCCGCCCGCGCTCCTCGGAGGGCGCCGACTACCGCGCCTACGCGGGCCAGGTGGCGGGGGGGATCCTGCGCGAGGGCGACGAGGTGGTGGTACTGCCCGGCGGGCAGCACACCACTGTGGCGGGCATCGACACCTTCGAGGGGCCGGTGCGGGAGGCGTTCCCGCCGATGTCGGTGGCGCTCAGGCTCACCGACGAGGTCGACGCGGGCCGGGGCAGCACGATCGCGCGCACGCACAACCAGCCGACGGTCGCGCACAGCTTCGAGAGCTTGTTGTGCTGGATGTCCGAGCGGCCGCTGGACCCACGGCGGCGGTACCTGGTCAAGCACACGACGCGCACCGCCGCGGTGAGCGCGATGGAGGTGCGCTACCGGATCGAGGTGGACACCCTGCACCGTGACGAGACCGCGAGCGCCCTGGCGCTGAACGACCTCGGGCGCGTGCGCGTGGAGGTGGCCACCCCGCTGGTGTTCGACTCCTACCGCCGCAACCGCGTGACGGGCAGCCTGATCGTGATCGACGAGGCCTCCAACGAAACGGTCGCGGCGGGGGTGATCCTCGACACGGAGACGGAGGCCGGGGACGCCGCCGGGGCGGGGGGGCTCCAGGACAAGACGGAGCGCAGCCCCAACGTGCGCTGGCAGCGCGCGACGATCACGCGTGAGGAGCGCTGGGCGGCGCTGGGGCTCACGGGGGCGACGGTCTGGCTCACGGGGCTCCCGGCGGCGGGGAAGTCGACGATCGGGCGCGCCGTGGAGGAGCGGCTGGTGCGGGAGGGCCGCCCGGCGTACCTGCTGGATGGCGACAACCTGCGCCACGGCCTCAACGGCGACCTCGGCTTCGACGAGCAGGCGCGCACGGAGAACGTGCGCCGCACCGCCCACGTGGCGCGGCTGCTGGCGGAGTCGGGCACGATCGCGCTGGTGAGCCTCGTAAGCCCCTACGCCGCCGACCGCGAGGCGGCGGCGGCGCTGCACGCCGAGGTTGGGTTGCAGTTCGTCGAGGTGTTCGTGGACGCCCCCCTGGAGCTCTGCCAGCAGCGCGACCCGAAGGGCCTCTACGCGCGGGCGTGCGCCGGGGAGCTGTCCGGCCTGACGGGCGTCGGCGCGCCCTACGAGGCACCTGTGCGCCCGGACCTCGTTCTGCGCTCTGGCAGCGAGTCGGTGGACGCGGCGGTGGAGCGGGTCATGAACCTGCTCGCGGCCCGCGCGCTGCACCCCCCGCGCAGCGGCTGAAGGCCGCGAGGCGTTTAAAGAACGCGCCGACGAGGCTCCGGTCTGCCGCTTGACGCGCGCGCCCGGACGTGCTCACGGTGGGATCCCTCACCCCAGATGTCAGTGTTGGTGCCGGTTTGCGGTGCAGGCGGGGTGCGGGCGACGGTCCGCGCGGGGGCTGAGGACCCGCTCCGCTGCCCCAGTCAAGAGGGGTTCTGGACCAAAAATAAGTCGGAAACACGTGTAGTAATTCGGTGCTCGTCCGGGTACCCTTGCGCCATGCTCCCGAATCGAACTGACAATCGCGATAGCGCTTTCGGTGGTCCGTGAGGGGTCATGAAGACGGAAATAGACAGATAAGTACCGGACTGCCTAACTTTGGGGGCAGGCCGGTGTAGTCGCTAAACCCCAAAATCAATTGACACAGAAAGAAGGAAGCGTACATGAAAGCAATAAGGATAGCGGGGCTCTGCCTTGCGTCCATGCTCGTGATGGGCATGGCCGCGGCGGGGACCGCCTCGGCAGCGCCTTTATGGTTACTGTGCTTAGAAGGTACAAGCAACCCAAACACCCGTTATACATCTAACCAGTGCACTACGGCTGGCTCAGGATCATCAGCGAAATGGGAATCGGTCTCGGCTCCGACGAAGGCCATGGCCAACACCACGTCCTTCACATTGACGCTGAAGGACACCAAAACAGCGCTAGGGGTATCGGAAGTCCGGTGCAATGCTGGTGGTAGATCGAAAGGAACGGTGGGCCCTGGAGGTAAAGACGAAGTAACAAGTGCTGAAGTAGAAAAATCCAAAGAAAACTGTAGAGGTCTAAAAGTCTGTGAATCTGAATCGATCAAAGAAGTAAAAGCAATACACCTGCCATGGAAAACTGAATTGTTCGAAACTGAAAGTGCAATCCAGGATAAGATCGAAGGTACCGGCGGTGGAGCTGGATGGAAGGTTGTGTGTAGTGCCGCTTTCGTTGGCGAAAGAACCGATGAATGCGAAGCCGAAACGGGTAAGCCAGAAATAGCGACCCTCACAAATGCAGTGACAAGCGGTGTATTATTAGTGAAAGGAGTATTCTTAAACAGAAGAAAAGCAAAATGCACGGAAGGCGGAAAAGAATCAGGCGAAGTAACAGGTACGTTCGCGATTTTATTAGCAAACGGAAACGGACTGTCGATTAATACCAAATAGTATTATCCAAGTTCTGAGTGTTTGGGTGGGGCCGGTGTTGTGCCGGTCCCATCCGGACTTGTTGGTGCAGCCGATGTGATGGTTCAGCGAGGGAATAGGAGACTGTATATGAGGCGGCGAAGGCACGGGGTCGATGGGATGTGTATGAGCGCCGTCAGGTTCGGTGTGTTGAGTGGGGGTCGGGCAGAGTATATCCGGCCAGTGATGGTCGGGTTGGCGTGTATGTGTGTGGCGGGGTTCGCAGGGCCCGCGGCGGCTGCGAGCGTACCGTGTCCAAACGCAGCACTGCGGGTGGGTCCCTCGGCGAGCCTGCCTGACTGCCGCGCGTATGAGCTTGTGACCCCCACGGACTTGGGCCGCACGCAGGACATGACGTTCGGTAAGGGTGGTGGCGATCGCGCGATCCCTTCGAGCGATGGGGAACATATCGCGCTCGAGACGATCGTACCGCTCGAACCGGACGCTGACACTCCTGCGACCCTGACTGGTGCGCGTGCTGTTTTCTCGCGTACTGCGTCTGGTTGGACGATGACGTCTGCGGTGGCGCCCGGGACGAGCGCGGACAGCATGGAAATGAAGCTTTTCAGCCCCAATCTTTCGCAGGTCGCGCTCACATCGTACACCGCGCTGAATGCGGTCGAACGGTCGCCTGATATCGCCTTTGAAATTGGTCCCGTGGGTGGCCCGTATACGCCCGTGGCGGATGTTCCGACGACGGGGACCGGAACGACCTTCCTTGGCGCAAATACGGGCACAGCCGGTGTTCCGGCGTTCAGCGATGTGCTGTTCGAATCGAAGGATCATGCGTTGCCTCTCCCTGAACCGGAACACGCCCTCGCGGAAGAAACCGTTGCAGGCACCGAAGTGCTGTACGACTGGACTGAAGGACATCTGCGACTGGTCAATGTCGAAGGCGAAGGCTCGCACATCAAACTGGTCAACAAGTGCGGCGCGCGGCTCGGGCAAGGGTCGGATACGGGCGGTCTCGCGGGTGCGACTAACGCGATCTCCGAAGATGGTTCGAAGATCTTCTTCACGACAGAACGTTCTGGGGCGAGGTGCGAAGAACCGTCGCGTCTGTTTATGCGTGTGGATGGTAGGGAAACGGTTGAAGTGCCGGCGCCAACAGGGTCTCCTGTGAACTATAACGGCGCGACCCCGGATGGCTCAGAGGTCTTCTTCACCACAGCAAACAACCTGTTCGAGTATGACACCGTGACCGGTATTCTGGCGCACATCGCCAGCGAACTCACCACCAGCAGCGCCCTAGCCAGGGGGATCACTCCGTACGTTGTCGTCTCGGCAGACGGATCGACCGTCTATTACGAGAAGGAAGTAGAAGTTGGAGGTAAGTCCGGGTTTGTGAATATCTTCCATTACGATACGCGAACGGGGCAAACCAGCTCTGTCGCCACTGCCCGGGGCGGAGCGTTCACCTTGTCTGAACTTGAACCTTCATATACTACGCCAAACGGCGAATACCTCGTGTTCGTCGCCCGTGGTGTAGAAGGAGAAAAAGGAGAAATTATTGTTGATGGTGTTGTTGGTGAATCGCGTGGTGCGGGGCACAATGAGCTGTACCGATATAATAATGTCAATAAAACTGTGATGTGTGTTTCGTGCGGTGAGGGTTTCGCGCCCGCGGAAGGCGAAATGTTCGAGCCCAGCTCAGACTCCGAATTGCGAACTGAGGATGAAACGCCTCCCCTTATTCCGATGTCCGCTAATGGTCGGGAGGTCTTTTTTCAGACGACCGCCCAACTCGTGCCGCAGGACACGAATAGTCCGGAATACAGCCCAACATCGATCACTGGTTTCCCGGGTCTGGATGTGTATGAGTGGGAGGCCGATGGGGTGGAAGAAGCGCCTGGTGTTTTTTGTGGTGTTGTGAATGGGTGCACCCATTTGATCTCGGGGGGTGAAGACACCGGTCCGTCGGTCTTCTTGGGTGCGAGCAGCGATGGCAGTAACGTGTTCTTCTCGTCGGCATTGCAGTTGGCGCCGCAGGCCACTCCTGAATTCGGCAATATCTATGATGCGCGTGTGGATGGTGGTTTTGCACAGCCGGCGACCCCGACCGAATGTTTGAGTTGTCAGGGTGTCGGCACGCCGAGGCCGTTGTTCAGCCCGGGGGCGAGCGGGTCGTTCACGGGTTCCGGCAGCCAGGTCGCGCCGGTCGTGAAGGTGAAGCCAAAGCCGAAGGAGAAAAAACCGAAGCCGAAGAGGCGGCGCAGGAAGAGGAGTAGGAGCAAGTCCAAGGCGGCGGACGCGCGCGGTGGGGGTAGGCGGCGATGAGGGCGCTGTTGAGGACGCTGGTCGTGGGTTCGGCGGTTGTGCTTGTGTGCGGTTGCATGGCGTCCGTCGCGGCTGGGTTCGCGATCAACCCGGGGGATTTTACGGTGACGACGTCAAGCGATCAGGCTGGTGCGCACGCGGATTTGACTACGAGTTTTGCGTTTGCGCAGAATCAAGCCGGTGGTGTGGGTGCGCTTGTGCGTAACGCCGAAGTGGTTCTGCCGGTTGGGTTCGCGGCTTATCCAGTGAACGTAAAGACGTGTGCGCCTGAGCAGTTGGAGTTTGAAATATGTCCAATGGATGCGCAGATCGGGACGATCGAAGTCGTGCTTCGTAAAGAACCTGGGACCTATATTACTTATCTCTACCCTTTGTACAACATGGCGCCGCCTCCAAACGAGACGGCTGTTTTCAGTTTCGTGATACACCACGTCGTCTCGGGCAATATCGTCGTGTCCCTCGGCCCCGACTACCGGGGACACGCTGCCGCGGCTAACATTGTCACTCCTGGGGAACTCGTGCGCTCCTCGGTGACGGTATGGGGCGTTCCCGCCGACCCGAGCCATAACGCGCATCGCGGCAGCCATTTCGAATGCTTGCAGGAAGGCCCGAGCGAGCAGCTGGAAGGAGAAGCGAGCTGCAGCGGAGGCGGCTTCTCCGCAAACGAAAACCCCGAGCCGTACCTGTCCAACCCCACGCAGTGCACCAGCGAACCGGTGATCGCGGAACTGCGGAACGTCGAATCGTGGGAGGGCAACAAGGTGCCGACGGCCTCCACGAGGATGGGTCCGTTCACGGGCTGTGAATCGTTGAAGTTCGCTCCGACGATCGCCGTGGAGCCCGAACAGTCGCAGGTGACGACCCCGACGGGCTACGAGATCGATCTGCGCGTCCCGCAGACAGAAGGCGCGGAAGGCATCGCGACGGCCGATCTCAAGGACGCCGTCGTGAAGATGCCGGCGGGTGTCGTGCTGTCGCCGTCGGCGGCGAATGGGCTCGAAGCGTGCCCCGAAGCGAAGGTCGGGCTCGGCAATGAAAGCCCGGTGGCGTGCCCGAACGGGTCGAAGCTTGGCGACGTGTCGGTCATCACCCCGGCGCTCTCGGGCGAACTAAAGGGCTTCCTCTACCTCGGCGGTCCACCCTTGGGGCCGATCACGAAACCCCCCTTCACCGTGTACCTGACGCTCGCCGGTCACGGCGTGCTCGTCAAGATCAGGGGCACGGTCGTCCCGGACCCGGTGACGGGCCAGCTGACGACTACGTTCGACGAAAACCCGGAGCTCCCGTTCTCGGAACTGAAAGTGCAGCTCAACGGCGGTTCGCGCGCGACGGTCGCCAACCCTAGCGTGTGCGGGGAATACCACGCCGAAAGCGATATGACGCCCTGGACGTCGCCGTTCGGAGAAGACGCGGAGCCGTCGAGCTTCCCATTCCAGATCACGGGCTGTCAGCCGCCCCGGTTCGCTCCGTCCTTTGCGGCGACCACGCTCTCGAACCAGGCCGGCGGCTACAGCACGCTGCGGGTCACGTTCGGGCGTGAAGACGCCGACCAGGACCTCGGCGGGCTGACGGTCACGACCCCGCCGGGACTCTCGGGGAACCTCTCGCACGTCCAGTTGTGCGGCGAACCGCAGGCCGCGCAGGGCACCTGTCCGGAAGCGAGCCAGATCGGCGAATTGACGGCCGGTGCCGGCCCCGGGCCCGAACCGGTCTTCATCGAAGGCGGCAAGGTGTTCCTCACCGGCCCCTACCAGGGCGCCCCGTTTGGACTCTCGATCGACGTCTCCGAGAAGGCCGGCCCGCTCGACCTCGGCACCGGCCCGTGCGACTGCGAAGTGGTCAGAGCGACCGTGAACGTCGATCCGCACACCGCGCAGCTGACGGTCTCTAACGGGGCGCTGCCGACGGGGAAGGACGGCATTCCCTTCCAGGTCAAGGAGGTCAACGTCGACATCAACCGCAAAGAATTCGTGTTCAACCCGACGAGCTGCTCCCCGCTGAGCGTCGACGGGACGCTGTCGAGCACGCAGGGCATGACCTCGCAGCAGGCCTACCACTTCCAGGCCACCAACTGCGCGGCGCTCGCGTTCAACCCGGCCTTCAAGGTCTCGACCTCGGGACACACCTCGCGCGAAAACGGCGCGAGCCTCGACGCGAAGCTGAGCTATCCAAGCGCGCCGCAGGGCTCGGAGGAGAACATCGCGAGGGTCAAAGTCGAACTGCCCAAGCGCCTCCCGTCCCGGCTCACGACGCTGCAGAAGGCCTGCGCGGCCGCGGTCTTCGAAGCGGACCCAGCGCATTGTCCCGCAGCCTCGACGGTCGGCATCGCCAAGGCCGTGACGCCGATCCTC
>JBOGYA010000027.1:0-17319 GCA_050696515.1 Solirubrobacteraceae bacterium | reverse complement strand
CTTGCATGACCAGCGGAACGGGCAGGGCCGGGGCGTGACCACGATGCGCTACCGCGAAGCCCTGAACGCCGCCCTGCGCGAGGAGCTCCAGCGCGACGAGCGCGTGGTGCTGATGGGTGAGGACATCGGCGTGTTCGGCGGCGCCTTCAAGGTCACCGACGGCCTGCTGGAGGAGTTCGGCGAGCGGCGGGTGCGGGACACCCCGATCTCCGAGAACACGATCGTCGGCGTCGGCGTCGGTGCGGCGATGGTCGGCCTGCGCCCCGTCGTGGAGCTGATGACGATCAACTTCGCACTGCTCGCGCTCGATCAGATCGTCAACCACGCGGCCCACATCCACTACATGTTCGGCGGCCAGGCCCACGTGCCGCTGGTCGTGCGGATGCCTCAGGGGGCGGGTCACCAGCTGGGGCCCACGCACTCCCACTGCCTGGAGGCGATCTTCATGCACGTGCCCGGCCTGCTCGTCGCCACCCCCTCCACGCCCGCCGACGCCAAGGGCCTGCTGAAGACGGCGATCCGCGACGAGAACCCCGTGGTGTTCATCGAGCACGAGTCGCTCTACGGCCAGCGCGGCGAGGTGCCCGACGGCGCTGAGCACCTGCTCGACTTCGGCCGCGCCGCCGTGCGCCGCGAGGGCTCCGACGTCACGATCGTCGGTATCTCGCGGATGGCGGTGACCGCCGAGCGCGCCGCTGAGACGCTGGCGCGGGAGCACGGGGTGCAAGCCGAAGTGATCGACCCCCGCACCCTGCGCCCGCTCGACCTCGACACGATCCTGAGCTCGGTCGCCAAGACCAACCACTGCGTGGTCGTCGAGGAGGGGTGGCCCCACGGCGGGGTCGCGGCCAACCTCGCCGCGCTGGTATCCGAGCAGGCCTTCGACGACCTCGACGCCCCCGTCCGGCGCGTCACCGGCGCGGACGTGCCGATGCCTTACTCCAAGCCCCTGGAGGAGCTCGCCTTCCCGCACGAGCCCCAGGTCGTTCACGCCGCGCTGGAGGTCCTCGGGCAGGCCCCAGCGCGGGACGGCGCGGCGCCCGCCCCAGAGCAGGGCCCGATCTCGGTGCAACGCTGATGGCCGAGATCGTGATGCCACGCCTCTCGGACACGATGGAGGAGGGCACCGTGCTGCGCTGGCTCAAGCGCGACGGCGAGCACGTCCGCCGCGGCGAGGAGCTCGTCGAAATCGAGACCGACAAGGCCGCGATGGTGTACGAGTCCGACCAGGAGGGCGTACTCGAGATCGTGGCCCAGGAGGGCGACACGCTCGCCGTCGGGGCGACGATCGCACACGTCGGGGAGCCGGCGGCCGGCGCCGCGGGCACGGCAGAGGCGCAGCAGCCGGGGAAGGCACAGCCCGGCGTGGCACAGCCCGGCGTGGCTCCCAGCGAGAGTGCACCGGCGACGGAGCGGAGCGCCGCCGAGCACCCACCGCCTGGCGAGGAGCGGGCGGGCATCCAAGTCGGCGGGCGCGTGAAGGCCTCCCCGCTAGCCAGAAGGATCGCCCACGAGAGCGGCGTGGACCTGCGCGCCCTCGCCGGCAGCGGCCCGGGAGGGCGGATCGTGAAGGCCGATGTCGAGGCGGCGGGCGCCACGACGGACGGGGGGGCGGGTAATTCAGTCGCCGGAGCTGGTGGTGCACCGGCGCCAGAGTCCGGCGGCACGCCCGCCGCACCCGCGGCACCGGCAACGCTCGCCGAGCGTGTCGCGAGCGCCAAGGGGGAGACAACCGTCGTGGAGCTCACCCGCACGCAGCAGACGATCGCGCGGCGGATGGCCGAGTCGAAGGCGACGATCCCCGACTTCGCGCTGCAGGCCGAGATCGACATGGAGCAGTGCGTCGTGCTGCGCTCGGAGCTCAAGCGCCTCTCCCCCGAGGAGGCACCCACCTACAACGACATGGTCGTCAAGGCCTGCGCGCTGGCGCTACACGAGCACCCGCGCGCCAACGGCTCCTACCGCGACGGGCGCCTGCAGCTGCACTCGCGCGTGAACGTCGGGGTGGCCGTCGCCGTGACGGGGGATGCCGGTGCGCAGGCCGGCTCGGGGCCGGCTCCCGGGGGAGCGGACGTGGCAAACGCACTCGTCGTACCCACCGTCTTCGACGCCGACCTGAAGTCGCTCGGCGAGATCGCCCGCGAGACCCGCGCCTTGGCCGAGCGCGTGCGCGCCGCCACGATCACGCCTCCCGAGCTGGGCGGCGGCACCTTCACGGTCTCCAACCTCGGGATGTACGGGGTGCGGAGCTTCACCGCGATCGTCAACCCCCCGCAGGCCGCGATCCTCTCTGTCGGCTCGCTCGCCCCCCGCGCCGTGGTGCGCGACGGCGAGGTGCTCGCCCGCCACACGCTCGCCGTGACGCTCGTCTGCGACCACCGCATCCTCTACGGCGCCGACGCCGCGCGCTTTCTCGCCCGCGTCAGGGAGCTGCTCGAGGAGCCCGCCGCGCTGGCGTTGTGACCCAAGCGCTGAGTATGTTCTTCGGCAGGGTCGCCACCGCCACCCGATCACGCCGGCCCGAGGCCGACCGGCTCGGGAAAGGAGGTGGTGAGATGAGCGAGGATATTGCGCTTATCTTGGCGATTACGCTAATGGTCGCGGTCATCCGTGGCCTGACGTAACGCCCCCAAGCTCCGGTGGGAGTCGGCCTCGATGCCCACCGGAGCGTCCTTAAAGTCTACGAGGCCCGTGTAACCGGACCCCGTAGGATGAGATGAGCAAGACATCGAACTCATCTTGGCGTACTGAGTATGCTACCACCAGAGGCGGCAAATGAATCAAGGCCGTCGATCTCCTACCGACCTCTGGGTCTGCCACCTCGGCGTTGTTCCCTACCGCGACGCACTCGCATTTCAGGAGCAGACCGCCGTTCGCCGCCGCGCGGGGGAGCTGCCCGACACGCTGCTGCTGCTCGAGCACCCACCCGTCTACACCCGTGGTCGGCGCTCGCTCCCGGGGGAGCTGACGCTGGGCGAGGACTTCTACCGCGCGCGCGGCATCGAGGTCGTGCTCACCGACCGCGGCGGGCGTGTCACCTACCACGGCCCCGGCCAGCTCGTGGGCTATCCGATCATGGGGGTCACCGACGTCATCGCGCACCTGCGCACGATCGAGGACGCGCTCGTCGCCGCGCTCGCCGAGGAGGGCGTCGCGGCGCGCTCCCGCCCCCAGGACGGGCCCGACTACACCGGCGTGTGGGTGGGAGAGCGTAAGATCGCCTCGCTCGGGGTGCACGTCTCGCGCGGGGTCTCCACGCACGGGTTCGCGGTCAACGTCGACAACGACATGGAGCCCTTCACATGGGTCGTCGCGTGCGGGCTGCCCGACGTCGAGATGACCTCGGTCGCCACCGAGCTGGACCAGGCCGGCGGGGAAGCCGCGTGCGCACGGACGACCTTGAGCTGCCTGCGTAAGCGCGTCGCCCACCACTTCTGCGCGATCCACGGCCGCCGCCAGCGCCTCGTCTCGCCGCAGCGGCTTGGGATTGCGGCACCTGTGGCGCCCACTGCAAGCAGGCGGCGCACAGCGGTGCCCGCGTGAGCGGGGTGGGCGGGACTCGATCCCGCGCCAACCCCGGCGGGGCGGACGTGCTGGAGGTGCTCGGACCCGAGGTGCGCCCGCTGCGCGAGCGCAAGCCCCCGTGGCTGAAGGTGCCCGCGCCCGGCGGCGAGCGCTACCGCGCACTATCGACGCTGATCCGCGAGGAGAACCTGCACACCGTCTGCCAGGAGGCCGCGTGCCCGAACGTCGGGGAGTGTTGGGAGCGCGGCACCGCGACGTTCATGATCCTCGGCGACACCTGCACTCGGCGCTGTGGGTTCTGCAACGTCAAGACCGGCCGCCCCACCTGGAACGACCCACTGGAGCCCGCGCGTGTCGCGCGCTCGATCGCACGGATGGGGCTGCGCCACGCCGTGGTCACCTCGGTCGATCGCGACGACCTGCCCGACAAGGGCGCCTCCGCGTTCGTCGGGGTCATCCGCCAGGTCCGCCGCCAGGCTCCCCGCTGCCTGATCGAGGTGCTCACCCCCGACTTCCAGGGGCAGGAGATGCCGCTGGCGAAGGTCATCGCCGAGCGCCCCGACGTGTTCAACCACAACGTCGAGGTCGTCCCCCGCCTCTACCCGCTCGCGCGGCGCGGCTCCTCCTTCGCGCGCTCCTGCCGTGTGCTGGGACTCGCCAAGGAGCTCGGGGGGGTCGAGGTCACGACCAAGTCTGGGGTGATGGTCGGCCTCGGCGAGACCCACGAGGAGCTCGTGGACGCCTTCGCCGCGCTGCGCCGCCACCACGTGCAGGTGCTCACCGTCGGGCAGTACCTGCGCCCCTCCGCCGGGCACCTCCCCGTCGTGCGCTACTGGCACCCCGACGAGTTCGCCGCACTGGAGCGCGCCGCTTACGAGCTCGGCTTCGAGCACGTCGCCGCCGGCCCGCTCGTGCGCTCCTCCTACCACGCCGACCAGCACGTCCCTCAGTCGCAAGCCGGCGTCGGTCCGTTGGCGCGCCGGTAGTCTGCGGCGATCTTTGCCCGCCTGCTTGTGCTGCTGGTTGCGGCGCTGTTCATCGTGGGGTTCGCCTTCCTCACCCTCAGCGCGATCGCCGCCCATGGCTTTACGCTGGGGAGCGCGATATCCATCTTCCTGGTCGTGCTGATGGGCGTCGGGATCTTCGGCGCCCTGCTCAACCCTCCCCGCCGATGAGCCTCCCCGCCACACCGCCACACCTTCCCCTCCCGTCGATGAGCAGCCGCGCCCCCACACCCACGAGGCCGGAGCCGGCGTGAGCAGCTCCCCGTTCATGGCCCCCTCCGGCCGGCGGCGCTCCCGCGAGGCGTCGCGTCGCCGTCGCAGGCGGCGGGTGTTGACCGGCGCCGCGCTCGTTCCCGCGATCGCTGCCGTCGCCGCGGTCCTCGTGCTCGTCCACCCGTGGCACACGCACGCCTCCGCCGCCACGCTCCACCGTGCGACACGGGACGGGGCCGGCGCACGGGATATGACGGGGCGGGCAGGGAGCTCTGTTGGGCTCGCGCTCTCCCCCGCCGGGCTGCCGCCGGGACGGCCGCCGCTGGCGCTGAACTTCGCCCACCCCGCGGCGGACCCCGTCCGCCTCGCTTTCCACGAGCCGCCCCGCGCTGGGCTGCTGTTCAACCTCGCCACCGGCCAAGTGCTATGGCAGCGCCACCCGCTCGCGCGCCTGCGGATCGCGAGCCTCACGAAGATGATGACCGCGCTGCTCACCGTGCGCTCAGGCGGGGTGGGCGGGGGCCTCAACACTCCCGTGCTCGTCACCCGCCAGGCCGAGGACACCAGCGGCTCGAAGGTCGGGGTGCTCCCGCTCGGTCACCACGTGTCCGTCGAGACGATGCTCTACGGGCTGCTGCTCCCCTCTGGCAACGACGCCGCGGTGGCGCTCGCCCAGCATGTGGCGGGCACCGTGAAGCGCTTCGTCGGCGAGATGAACTACGAGGCCGCCGCGTTGGGGATGGGCTGCACCCACTACTCCTCCCCCTCCGGGTACTACAACACCCACAACTACTCCTGCGCCGCCGACCTCGCCGAGCTCGCGCACGTCGATCTCGAGCAGCCCCGCATCGCCCACATCGCCCGCACCTACATCGCGGTCCGCCCCTTCCCGATCAAGGGCGGCAAGCTGTACCTCGACAACAACAACCCCCTGCTCATCTACGGCTACCCTGGGGTGACCGGGCTGAAGACGGGCTACACGATCGAAGCCGGCCGCTGCCTGGTGGCGACCGCGGAGCGCCACGGGGTGCGGCTCGGCGTGGTGCTGCTGCACTCCCCCGCTCCCGGCACCCAGGCGCGTGAGCTGCTCGACGACGCCTTCGAGCGCGTCTACCACCAGCGCCCCGTGCGCGAGCCCTACATGCCGCCCGACGCTTGACGCTCGACACGGCGCGCGCGAAGGAGTACCCTCTAGGAGGCGATTGACTGGTCAGTCAACCAAGGAGGGATTGTGGATCTCGACGACACACCGGAGCAGGCCGCATACCGCGCACAGGCGCGGGCGTGGCTTGAGGATCACAAGGCTGAGGCGCCCGTCCTTCAGGGCGAGGGGGCGCTGAAGGACGAGGACGAGATCATCGTCGCGCGCCGCGCGTGGCAGGGCAAGCTCGCCGAGGCCGGGTTGGCGGGGGTGACGTGGCCGCAGGAGTACGGCGGCCAGGGCCGCGGCCCGATCGAGCAGCTGATCTGCGGCCAGGAGATCGCCCGCGCGGGGGTCCCCGGGATCCTCGACGCGATCGGCGTGGGGATGCTCGGCCCGACGATCATCGCGCACGGCTCCGAGGAGCAGAAGACCCGCTATCTCGGGCCGATGCTGCACGGCGACGAGGTGTGGTGCCAGCTCTTCTCCGAGCCCGCCGCGGGCTCTGACCTCGCGGCGGTGCAGGCGCGCGCGCGCCTGCAGGACGACGGCAGCTGGCGCCTCAGCGGCCAGAAGGTGTGGACCACCAACGCCCAGTTCGCCTCCTACGGGCTGCTGCTCGCGCGTACCGACGCGGACGTGCCCAAGCACAAGGGCCTCTCCATGTTCATCATCCCGATGGACGCCGAGGGCGTGACCGTGCGCGGCCTGCGCCAGATCTCCGGGGAGGCCGAGTTCAACGAGGTGTTCTTCGACGATGTCGCGCTCGACGCCGACGCCGTCGTGGGCGGCGTCGGCAACGGGTGGGGCACGGCGCTGACGACGCTGATGTTCGAGCGCGTCACGATCGGCCTCGGCGGGGAGGGCCTCGGCTACAACTCCGCCCGCTTCGCCCGTGCGATCGCCGCCGACGAGCACGCCCGCCGCGACCCCGAGGTGCGCCGCCAGCTCGGCGAGATCGCCGCGGAGCTGATCGCCGTGCGCTTCACCGGCTACCGCACTCTCACCGCGCTGCAGCGCGGCCAGATCCCTGGCCCAGAGGCGGGCCTCGCGAAGGTGACGATCGTCAACGGCGCGATCAAGTCCGGCGACCTGATCGCCGACGTGCTCGGCCCCGACGCGCTGGCGGAGGAGAGCGAGTGGGCGTACATGATCTCCTTCCTCCCGGGCCTGAAGTCCGCGGGCGGCACCGAAGAGATCCTGCGCAACACGATCGGGGAGCGCGTGCTCGGGCTGCCCACCGAGCCACGCCTGGACAAGGGCATCCCGTTCTCGGAGCTGCGCGCGAAGGAGGCTGCAAAGGCATGAGCAGAGGTATGAAAGTTGGGATGAGGAGCTCGCCTGCCGGCGGCTCCCTGATGGGTCGCGTAGCGGAAGGCGGACGCGCCGAGTTCGGCGGGAACGCAGCGGGGAGCGGGCGCGAGCGGGCGAGTTCGTACTTCAGTACAAACGGGGGTGGCTGCCGATGAACCTGGCACTGTCGGACGAGCAGGTCCTCCTGCGCGAGGCGGCCCGCGGGGCGCTGTCACGCTTCAAGACGTTGGAGGCCGCACGCGAGGCGCTCGACGGCGGGGGAGCCCCACCGGACCTGTGGCCCACCGCCAAGGACGCGGGCTGGCCGGGCCTCTTGATCGACGAGGCCCACGGCGGCGCGGGGCTCGACGCCTTCGACGCGATGCTCGTGCTCGGCGAGTGCGGGCGCGTGCTCGCGGCGGTCCCGCTGCTCGGCCACCTGCCGGCGAGCGCGATCCTGAACGGCTCCCCCACCGGGGCGCCCTTTCTGGGCGCGCTTGCGAGCGGGGAGCGCAGGGCTGCTTACCTGGCGGCCCGCCCGCCGGACGACATCTCGAGCGAGTGGAGCGTGGACCCCGCAGGCGGGATGGCCCGCGTGCCGCTCCCGGCAGCCGTGCGCGGCGCAGACGAGGGTCAGGCGCGCGTGAGCGGCAAGCTGTCGTTCGTGCCGGACGCCCCCGGGGCGGACGTGCTGGTGGGCGTGGCGCTGCTCGACGGCAAGCCGGTGGGCTTCGCGGTCGAGTCCTCCGCGACGGGGGTCGCCGTCGAGGCGGTGCGCCGCTACGACGCCACGCGCGCGCTTGGGCACGTCGCCCTCCAGGAGGCCTCCGCCACAATCCTGGACGCCCCCGAGGAGTCCCTCGCGGATGCGTGGCACCTCGCGCAGGCGCTGATCGCAGCCGAGTCCCTCGGCGCGGTGGAGAGCGCCCTGGACATCTCAGTGGCGTACGCCAAGGAGCGCTTCACCTTCGGGCGCGCGATCGGCTCCTACCAGGCGGTCAAGCACTCGCTCACCGAGGTGCTGCGCCAGCTGGAGAATGGCCGCTCGCTGCTCTACTACGCCGGCTGGTCGCGCCACGGCGCCCCCGCGGAGTTCCCGCTCGCGGCGGGCGCCGCACGCTCGGTGGCGGGCCGTGCGCTGGACCACGCCGCGCGCACGATGATCTCGGTGCACGGCGGCATCGGCGCGACGTGGGAGCACGACGCCCCGCTGTTCTTCCGCCGCGCGCAGCTCTCCCGCCGCCTGCTGGGCGGCACCGCGCTCGCCTCCGACCAGGTGGCGTGCGAGCTGATCGCGCAGGGGTGAGCAGCCCGCGGCAAAGCCCGGCGGACGGGCACCCTATCGCCGGCGCCGCGCACGGCGGGTGTGCCTCGCGCGGGCGGCGGTCGCGGTCGTGTACGTCGCCATCACCGGCGCGCCGTATGCGTCGTACACAGCCTGCACCATGGGGGACTCCACGCCGCAGTTGATGCAGAAGCCGTGCTGGGACCAGCCGATCGCGCGGGCGAGCACCTCGTCGGCGTATTCCACGCCGTAGGCGTCGTGGCCGTAGTAGTCGTACGCCGCCCACCACGCGGAGTCGTCCAGGGCGGTGCCCGCGCCGTCGGAGTAGAGCAGCCATGCTGCCGCCATGATCGAGTCGTAGTCGTCGTAGATCGAGGGGTGGCCGGCGGTGCGGTGGTCGTACACCGCCGGGCGCGCGCCGAAGCGGTAGGCGTTCTGCACCAGATCCCACGTGGATGAGATGCCCGCCCCCCCGTTGGTGACGTTGAACTGCATCGGGCCGCCGCAGCAGCCCGCGAAGTTGAGGCCGTGGTAGGTCGAGGGGGCGGTGGAGAACGCGGACTCCTGCATGTGGATCGAGGCCAGCAGCAGCCAGTTGACGCCGAACACGCGCTGGGCTTCGCCGTAGATCGGATAGAAGCCCGACTCCCACGCCGCGGAGATGTGCTGGCCGACCTCCGATCGGTCGGTCTGCCCCGGGGAGCTCCCGCTCGTGCTGCTCCGCCGAGTGCTGGGGGGGTCCGCGACGACGGCCCCGACGGAGGCCACCGTCCGAGCGGTCCCCCTGGATCCCCGATGGTCCGCAGCGTAAGGCCCTGCCGCTGTGCCACGCCCTGACAGCAGCGCCGCCTTGGACGCGCTCGCCGCGGTAGGGGTGGCGGCGTCCACGAGCACCGCGGGCGCACCGGCGACGGGTGAGCCGGGCGCGGATTGGCCGACCGCGCCGCTGAGGACCGCCGCGAGCACGCCGGCGCCGAGCAGGCAGAGCGCGAGCGCGATCAGCCATGCCACCCGTTCAGAGGGCGGAGTAGGTGTTCGAACCTCCTCGTGCAAGGCCACCGACGGTATCGGGGCAACCTAAAGGGCGCGTCAGGCGACGGCCAGCGCAGTCTGCTTGTCGGCCAGCGCCGCGACCAGCTCCTCGAAGGAGTCCGAGAATTTCTGGACCCCCTCGCGCTCGAGCGTGTCGGTGACGTCCTCGTAGGACACGCCCGCGCTCGCGAGCTCCTCGAGCAGCTTGTGCGCCTCCGCGACCCCCACCTGCAGGCGCGGCTGGGGGCGGCCGTGGTCCTGGTAGGCGCGGATCGTCTCCTCGGGCATCGTGTTGATCGTGTCCGGGCCGATCAGCTCCTCCACGTAGAGCGTGTCCTGGTAGGCGGGGTTCTTCGTCGAGGTCGAAGCCCACAGCACCCGCTGGGGGGTGGCGCCCTTCCCGGCGAGGAACTCCCAGCGGGGGCCCCTGAAGACGGAGCGGTAGTGCTGGTAGGCGAGCCTCGCGTTGGCCACCGCGAGGCGGCCCTTGAGGTGGTCGTGGCCACCGAGCTCGTCCAGGCGCCGGTCCGCCTCGGTGTCGATGCGCGAGACGAAGAAGCTCGCCACCGAGGCCACCCCGCGCGGGTCTCCGCCCGCGGCGATCAGGCGCTCCAGGCCGCGCACGTAGGACTCCGCCACCTCCGCGTAGCGGCGCAGCGAGAAGATCAGCGTCACGTTGATCGAGCGGCCCTTCGCGATCACGTCCTCGATCGCCGCCAGACCGGGCTTGGTGGCGGGGATCTTGACCATCAGGTTCGGCCGGTCCACCGTCTCGTGCAGGCGCATCGCCTCCTCGAAGGTCGCGAGCGTGTCGTACGCGAGATCCGGCCCCACCTCCAACGAGACGTACCCGTCGCGCCCGGAGCCCCCCTCCCAGATCGGGCGAAAGAGGTCGCAGGCGTCCTTGATATCGCGCTCCGCCAGCCGCCAGAAGGTCTCCCCCGCGTCCAGACCCTCCGTGCCCAGCTCGCGCAGCTGCTCGTCGTAGGCCTCCCCCGCGCTCATCGCCTTCTGGAAGATCGTCGGGTTGGAGGTCGCCCCCACCACCGCGTCCGCGTCGAGCAGCTCCTGCAGGCGACCGCCGCGGATCGACTCGCGCGAGAGGAAGTCCACCCACACGCTCTGCCCGAGCGCGGAGAGGCGGTGCAGGGGAGAGAGTGTTTGAGAGGTCATCTGCGTCTCCTTGGTCTCCTTGAGGTCGCTTGGCTACAGCCTACCCGCGAATGCGGTCCCCCTACGCAACCATTCGATTCGTCCCCGCTCGTCCCTGCAGCAGCGCGTATCGGCACATCCGTCGCAGCCCGCCGTCCTCAGCCATCGACCGCGCGACGGCTCTAGAGCAGCGCGCGGGCGCGGGCGGCGATGTGCTCGGCGGTGAACCCCAACTCCTGAAGGACGCGCGCGCCGGGGGCGGAGGCGCCGAAGCGGTCGAGGCCGAGCACGTCGCCGCGGGTGCCGACCCACTTCCACCAGCTCTGCGTGGCGCCCGGCTCGACCGCTAGGCGGGCGGTGCACTCGGGGGGCAGCACGGTGTCGCGGTACTCCTGCGACTGCGCTTCGAACAGCTCCATGCACGGCATCGACACGACGCGCACGCTGGTTCCCTCCGCGGCCAGCGCGCGGGCGGCCTCCAGCGTGGGGGCGACCTCCGTGCCGGTCGAGATCAGGACCGCATGGGGGCCCGGCCCGGAGTCCCACAGCACGTACCCCCCGCGCTCCACCTCGGCGGCCGCCGCGAGCTTGCCGTCCTCGCGGTCGAACGTCGGGGTCCCCTGGCGTGAGAGCAGCAGCGCGACCGGGCCGTCCTCGCGTTCCAGCGCCACCCGCCATGCGTGCACCGTCTCGTTGGCGTCCGCGGGGCGCACCACCCACAGGTGGGGGATCGCGCGCAGCGCCGCGTAGTGCTCGATGGGCTGGTGCGTGGGGCCGTCCTCGCCGAGGCCCACCGAGTCGTGCGTCCACACCCACACCACGGGCAGCCCCATCAGCGCCGAGAGGCGCACGGGGCCGCGCATATAGTCGGAGAACACCAGGAACGTCGAGCCGTAGGGCTTGACGATCCCCCCGTGGGCAGCGGCGCCGTTGACGATCGCCCCCATCGCGTGCTCGCGGATGCCGAACGGCACGTTGCGGCCCGTGTGCACGCGGGAGAACTGGCCCGCGCCCTCGAACACAGTCTTGGTGGACTCCACCAGGTCGGCGGCTCCCCCGATCGTCGCGGGCGCGTACGCGGAGAAGGCCGCCATCGTCTTCTGGCCCGCGGCGCGCGTGGCGAGCTGCTCGCCGGCCTTGAAGCTCGGCAGCGCCTCGCGCCACCCCTCGCGCAGGCGACCCGCCCACGCGCGGTCCCACTCCTCGGCCTCCGTGGGGTGCCGCTCGCGCCATGCGTCGAAGCGCGCGCGCCACTCGCGTTCGTACCCCGCGCCCTCCTCGGCGAGGCTCATGTGCCCGTACACGCGCTCGTCCACCGCGAAGTGGCGCTCGGGGTCGAAGCCCATCGCGAGCTTCGCGGCGCGCACCTCCTCCTCGCCCAGCGGGGCGCCGTGCGCGGCGGCGGTGTCCACGGCGTGGGGGGCCGGGTAGGCGATGTGCGAGCGCACCGCCACAAACGACGGGCGCTCGGTCTCCGCGCGCGCCGCCGCGAGCGCCGCGGTGAGCGCCTCGACGTCCTCGGAGTCCGCGACTCGCTGCACGTGCCACCCATCGGCCGCCAGGCGCGCGATGTGGTTCTCGCCGTCGAAGGAGATCGCCGTGCTGCCGTCGATCGTGATGCGGTTGTCGTCGTACACGACGGTCAGCCGGCCGAGGCCGAAGTGGCCGGCGACCGAGGCCGCTTCCTGGGAGACGCCCTCCATCAGGTCGCCGTCGGAGCACACGGCGTACGTGTGGTGGCCCACCACCTCCTCGCCCGGGCGGTTGAACCGCTCGGCGAGGAACCGCTCGCTCATCGCCATCCCCACCGCGTTGGCGAAGCCCTGGCCGAGCGGGCCGGTGGTGACCTCCACGCCGGGGGTGTGCCCGCGCTCGGGGTGCCCCGGAGTGCGCGAGCCCCACTGGCGGAACTGCTGGAGGTCCTCGAGCGCCAGCTCGTAGCCTGCGAGGTGCAGGAGCGAGTACTGCAGCACGCACGCGTGCCCCGCGCTCAGCACGAAACGGTCGCGGTCCGGCCACTGCGGGTTGCGGGGGTTTGCGCGCAGCACACGCTTGAACAGCACGTACCCGAGCGGGGCGAGCGCCATCGCCGTGCCGGGGTGCCCGGCGCCCGCCTTCTGCACCGCGTCCATCGCGAGGCCCCGGACCGTGTCGATCGAAAGCTTCTGCAGCCCCGCCTGCTCACGGGCGTCCACCTCCAGGACGTCCGCCCGGCCGACCGGTTCGTGCCTCACCGCCACAGCCACCGATCCTAGCGGGGCCGGCTCCTACAGGTTCCGCGGCCTGCGCACCACGGGCGCCAGCGCATGGATTGGGTGTGCACGGCCGTCGCGACCGTAGCAGCCAAACCAGCGCACCTGCACCAGCCAATGCAGGTCGTGGCGGCAGTGCGAGCGCCGGTATGGCCACCGGGCATGCAGCGCCCGGCACATCCGCCGCTCTTCACAGGTGAGCACTCTCATGACGATCTGACCTCCCTACCCTCGCAATTGGCCGGGCTGGCCGAGAGACACCCTCTTCTTGGTCCAGTTTGTACCAGCTAATAGTACGTCCCCTACAGAATGTCCGCCCCATGATTTTAGGCTACAGCTGCCGCGAGTCATCTCTCCAGTCCTTCCCCGATGCTCAGCTCGATACCCAATCTGAGTTTATTCCATGCATTCTAGCCCGCCGGTCGCTCAAACTGACAATCCACGAGGGGGCCCTGACCCTCCCCTACCTTAGGAACAAATAAATCATGTTTTACTCATCTTGTCAAAGTATGATGCGAAGAAAAGAAAATGTCTGCACAAAGATCAATCCGATTCGCGCACCTCCCGTCCTCGACAAGGCCCTAAGGTGGAGGCTGTGGCCGCGGGACGGAGGCAGACGGGCAACGACCAAAAGGGGCTCCCGCGTGGTCCTCAGGCGCTCCCCCGCGAAGCGGTAGCGGCGCATCAGCGCGAACGGCTGGTGGAGGCGATGGTGCAAGCGGTCAACGAGCGCGGGGTGATGGCGACCACAATCTCCGACCTGGTTGCCCGCGCCGGCATCTCGAGGCGGACCTTCTACGAACACTTCGAGAACAAGGAGGCCTGCCTGCTGGCCACCTACGACACGGTCGTCGAGCAGGAAGCCCAGCGGCTGCTCAGCCTGCCCAGCTCCGGGCAGTGGCTGGCGCGGCTGGAGACGATCATCCGCGCGCTATTCGACGCGATCGCCGAGCGCCCCGACGCGGCGCGCCTGATCTGTGTGGAGATGGGCGCCTCGGGCGCCTCGGGGGTGCAGCGCTGGGCCGATGGCGCGGGACGCTTCGAGCGCTTCATCAGCAATGGCTTCGAACAGGCGCCGGGGCCTGGGACGATCCCCGATCCGGTCGCGCGCGCGTTCGTGGGAGCACTGCGCAAGATCGTGTACTCGCGAGTGCGCGAAGGGCGCTCCAAGAAGTCCCTGAAGGCGGAGCTCGCGCGGCTCGTGCCAGGCCTGATCGAATGGATCGCGGGCTACTACCCCTCCCCACCCGGGGTGCCCCGCCGGCCCCGCTCCAAACCGCCGCGCCGACTCGAGGGGGGCCGTGCACCGGGCAGCCTCTCGCCGCCGGCACCATGGGGCGCGCGGGGCCTGCCGCGTGGCGAGCACAACCTGCCACGCGGCTTCGTCGTCTTCAATCAGCGCGAGCGGATCTTCGACGCGATCGCCCGCCTAACCGCGAAAGC
Organism: Solirubrobacteraceae bacterium; assembly: GCA_050696515.1. Lineage (GTDB taxonomy): Bacteria > Actinomycetota > Thermoleophilia > Solirubrobacterales > Solirubrobacteraceae > Palsa-744. The sequence continues at coordinate 2,979 of JBOGYA010000027.1, read as the reverse complement.
GGGCTACGAGGCGCTGAGCCTGGAGGACATCGCCGCTGCCGCCGCAGTGTCGTTGCAGACGTTCTACACCCACTTCGAGAACAAGGAGGAAGCGTTCCTGGCTACCTACGAGGTGGGGCACTCGCGGGCAAAAGCGGCGGTCAACCGGGCGATCGCCCACCAAACCAACTGGGTGGATGGAGTACGCGCGGGTGCGCTTGGGCTGCTCGAGTTCCTGGCCTCCGAGCCCGCGCTCGCACACGTGGCGTGCGTGGACATCCTGATCGCCTACCCACACGTCGCCGGCCGGGTGGAGGAGGCCAACGCCGCCTACGCGCAGCTGCTCGACCTCGATGTGGCCGAAGGTGCGCCCTCGCAGGCGGCGGCGCCGATCGTCAGCGAGGCGATCGTCGGCGGGGTGTTCGAGCTGCTGCACGACTACATCCTCCGCGGCCGCACGCGCCGCCTGCCGGAGCTGGCCGACCACGTCAGCTACATCGCGCTCACCCCGTTCATCGGCTCCGAGGCCGCCGCCGAGGCGATCTCCCGGCCGTGAGCGCCACACGCCACATCGCCGAGGCCAACCGCGCCCTGCGGATGGAGCTGCCGCTCACCGATCGCGAGGACTTCGAAGACGCGCGCCGCGGCTTCGTGGCTGCGCTCTCCCCCGCGGTCGTGCAGGGAACGGCAGGGCGCGTGGTGTGGGACATGGAGTCCTACGCCTTCCTCGACGGCGAGTGCCCGGACACCGTCAACCCGAGCCTCTGGCGCCAGGCGCAGCTGAACGCGATCCACGGGCTGTTCGAGGTGGTGCCGGGCATCTACCAGGTGCGCGGCGTGGACCTCTCCAACATGACGCTCGTCGAGGGCCGGGACGGTGTGCTGGTGATCGATCCGCTGATCTGCGCCGAGACCGCGGCAGCGGCGCTCCAGCTGTACCGCGCCCACCGTGGCGAGCGCGCGGTGACAGGCCTGCTGTATACCCACAGCCACGTCGACCACTTCGGGGGTGCGCTGGGCGTGGTCGATGCTCGCGACGTCGACGCCGGCCGCGTGCCGGTGCTGGCGCCGGAGGGCTTCATGGAGCACGCGATCAGCGAGAACGTCTACGCGGGCACCGCGATGGCGCGCCGCGCGACGTACATGTTCGGCGCCGCGCTGGAGCGAGGGGCCCGCGGGCAGGTGGGCACGGGCCTCGGCATGACCGTATCGGGCGGCTCTGTCGGGATCGTGCCCCCCACGCTCGAGGTCACACGCACCGGCCAGGAGGAGGTGCTCGACGGGATCAGGATGCTCTTCCAGATGACCCCCGGCAGCGAGGCGCCGGCGGAGATGAACTTCCTCTTCCCCGACCACCGCGCGCTGTGCATCGCGGAGAACGCGACCCACAACCTGCACAACGTCATCACCCCGCGGGGCGCCCTCGTACGCGATGCGCGCATTTGGTCGCGCTACCTCGGCGAGGCGATCGACCTCTTCGGCGAGCGCGCGGACGCGCTGTTCGCGGGCCACCAGTGGCCGCGCTGGGGGCGGGAGCGGATCGTAGAGCTGCTCGCCCAGCAGCGCGACCTCTACGGCTACCTGCACGACCAGACGCTGCGCCTGCTCAACAAAGGGTACGTGGGCAGCGAGATCGCCGAGCTGCTGGAGCTGCCGGCGGGCCTCGCGCGCGAGTGGCACTGCCGCGAGTACTACGGAACGGTGAGCCACAACGTGAAGGGGATCTACCAGCGCTACATGGGCTGGTTCGACGGCAACCCCGCCCACCTCTGGCCGCACCCTCCCGAGCAGGCCGCCAAGCGCTACGTGCAGGCGATCGGCGGCGCGGAGGCGGTGCTCGAGGAGGGCCGGCGGGCCTTTGCGGAAGGCGACTTCCGCTGGGTGGCGGAGCTCATGTCACACGCGGTGTTCGCCGACCCCTCCGACCGCGCGGCACGTGAGCTCGAGGCGCAGGCGCTCGAGCAGCTCGCCTACGGCGCCGAGAACGCCACGTGGCGCAACTTCTTCCTGGTGGGCGCCCGCGAGCTGCGCGAGGACGTCCGTGAGAGCGGGCTCGCGCCCTCGCCGGTGCTAATCGCCCAGCTCTCCAGCGAGCAGCTCTTCGAGGTGCTCGCCCTGCGCATCGACGGTCCCCGCGCGGGCGAGCAGCGGTTGAGCTTCAACTGGGTGTTCACCGACGTCGGCGAGCGCCACCTGCTGAGGCTCAGCAACGGCGTGCTGATCCACTCCGCCGACCGGCAGGACCCGCGCGCGGACGCCACCGTGCTGGTGGAGCGCTCGGCGCTCAACGAGCTCTTTGCGGGCCTCACCCCGATGCCCGAGCTGCTCGGAGCGGGCCGCCTGCGGGTCGAGGGCGACGGTGCCAAGCTCGGGGAGCTGCTCGGCCTGCTCGACGCTCCCGACCCTGCCTTCGCGATCGTCACACCGTAGGGCCGGCCTCGATAGGAGTGCGATGCGCGGGGCTTTGGCACCTTCACGTGACGGGCGACAGGTGCTCGTGGACGAAGCCCACGACCGCCGCCCCCTCGCCGACCGCGGTCGCGCAGCGCTTGGTCGATCCCGCCCGCACGTCGCCGGCGGCGTAGACGCCGGGCATGCTGGTTTCGAGCAGGCCGCCTGCGCCGGCGTCGGTGCCGGTGAGGATGAACCCGTCGGCGTCGCGCGCGACCACGTCGCCGAGCCAGTCAGTGCAGGGGACGGCGCCAAGGAAGAGGAACAGGAAGGAGAACGGCAGTCTCGTGCCGTCGGTGAGCGTGACGGCCTCGAGCTGTCCTTCCTGGCCGTGGAGGCTGGCGACTTCGCTGCGGTCTCGGACCGCGACTCCATAACGCTGCAGCTCGGCGATCAGGTAGTGGGACATCGTTTCGTGCAGCTCGGAGCGGCGGTGCATCAGGGTGACCAGTGCGCCGCCACGCGCCAGCCACACGGCGGCCTGCGCGGCCGAGTTGCCGCCCCCGATCACGCCGACGCGCTGGGCGCCGCAGAGCTGCGCATCGGGGG
>JBOGYA010000026.1:0-18564 GCA_050696515.1 Solirubrobacteraceae bacterium | reverse complement strand
CCTCCCCATCCCCCGCTCCCATCTCGGCGACCTCCGCGGCCAGCCGCCACAGCCGGCTCAGGAAGCGGTGGACGCCCTCGACGCCGTCGTCGGACCAGTCGGCGTCCTGGTCGGGGGGCGCGATGAACAGGATGTAGCAGCGCGCGGTGTCCGCTCCGTAGCGCTCGACGATCGCGGCGGGCGAGACGACGTTGCCGCGGGACTTGCTCATCTTGGCGCCGTCCTTGGTGACCATCCCCTGCGTGAACAGCGCTTGGAAGGGCTCCTGGAAGTCGAGGTGGCCGAGGTCCGCGAGCGCCTTGACGAAGAAGCGCGCGTACATCAGGTGCAGGATCGCGTGCTCGACCCCGCCGATGTACTGATCGACCGGCATCCACCGGCGCAGCACGGCGGGGTCCCACGCCGCCTCGTCGTTGGCGGCGTCGCAGTAGCGCAGGAAGTACCAGGAGGAGTCGACAAACGTGTCCATCGTGTCGGTCTCGCGGCGCGCTGGCCCCCCGCAGGCGGGGCACTCCGTCGTGACCCACTCCTCAGCGGCCGCCAGCGGCGAGCGCCCCCGCGGAGCGTAGTCCTCGATCTCGGGCAGCTCCACCGGGAGCTGCTCCGCGGGCACGGGCACCATCCCGCAGCGCTCGCAGTAGAGCACCGGGATCGGGCAGCCCCAGTAGCGCTGGCGGGAGATGAGCCAGTCGCGCAGGCGGTAGTTGACCGACGCGTGGCCCTTGCCCTCGCGGTCGAGCCACTGCACGATCGCGGCGAGCGCCTCGCGGTTGCCCATCCCGTCGAAGTCGGGGTGCGAGTTGACAAGCGGGCCGTCGCCGGTGTACGGCAGCCCCTGCTCGTCGCCGCCCTCTTCTGGCGCGCCCTCGATCACGCGGCGGATCTCGAGGCCGTGGGCGCGCGCGAAGGCGTAGTCGCGCTCGTCGTGCGCGGGCACCGCCATGATCGCGCCGGTGCCGTACTCCATCAGCACGTAGTCGGCTACGTACACCGGGATCTGCTCGCCGTTGACCGGGTTGGTGACGGTCCGCCCGAGCGGGACCCCCGTCTTCGGCCGGTCCGCGGCGCCGCGCTCCTCGTTGGACTCGGTGAGCACGTGGTTGAGGTACTCGCGCACCGCCCGCTCGTGGGCGGTGCCCTCGGCGAGGCGCAGCACGTCGGGGTGCTCGGGGGCCATCACGAAGAAGGTCGCGCCGAACAGCGTGTCAGGGCGGGTCGTGAACACGGGGTAGTCGACTCCGAGCTCCTCGCAGCGGAACGTCACCTCGGCGCCCTCCGAGCGCCCGATCCAGTTGCGCTGCATCGTCTTCACGTGCTCCGGCCAGTCGATCCCGTCGAGGTCCCCCAGCAGCCGCTCGGCGTAGTCGGTGATGCGCAGGAACCACTGCTCGAGCTGGCGCAGCTCGACCTCCGCGCCGCAGCGCTCGCAGCGGCCGTCCACCACCTGCTCGTTGGCGAGCACGGTCTGGTCGGTGGGGCACCACTTCACCGCTGCTTCCTTGCGGTACGCCAACCCGGCACGCAGCAGTTGCAGGAAGATCCACTGCGTCCAGCGGTAGTAGCGCGGTTCGTGGGTGGCCAGCTCCCGCGACCAGTCGATCGAGATCCCCCACGAGCGGAACTGGCGCTGGAAAGAGGCGATCGAAGTGGCGGTGGAGTCGCGCGGGTTCACGCCGGTCTTGATCGCGTGGTTCTCCGCCGGCAGCCCGAAAGCGTCGTAGCCCATCGGGTGCAGTACGCGGCGGCCCAAGCGCCGGTGGAAGTGCGCGATCGCGTCACCCACCGAGTACACCTTCAGATGCCCGATGTGCGGCTCCCCGCTGGGGTAGGGGAGCATCTCCAGCACGTAGGACTTCGGAGGCGCCCCGCCCGGTGCCCCGCGTGCGGAAGCGGCGCCCTCCCCGCCGTTGCCAGGCGGATCGTTGGAGACCTCCCAGGTGCGCTCAGCCGCCCACACCGCCTGCCAGCGGGGCTCGATCTCCTGCGGGTTGTAGCGACGCTCGTTCACTCGCCGGAGGTTAGCGGGGACCCCCCGACGGAACGCTCGCGCAACCCCAGCGGAACTCACGCCGCGCCAGCCTGCGCCGTCACGGGGACCCGGCGCAGGCCGCAACCACGCTACAGGTGGGCCACCGCGAATGGGCCACCGCGGGTCGGGCTACGCCAGCTCCTCCGAGGCCGCCTGAAAGCGAGCCAACCCCTGGCCGAGCGACTCACCGGTAACGGCGTTGATCACGCCGACATTGTCCACGACCGAGGCGGCGCGGACCACACTCCGCTCGAACTCCTCGCTGGAGCGGATCGCGTCCAGCTTGCCGCGCTCGCCGCGCAGCAGCACAAAGCCGCCGAGGTCGCCGCCGTGGGGGGCGACCAGCACCGGCTCGAAGGAGTCGATCTTGCCTTCCTGCTGCAGCTTGCCGTAGTACGCGATCGTCTCCTGGAAGACCTGCAGAGACTTCTGCTCACGGCCCCTTACCACGGGGCCCCAGCCCAGGAACAGCGCTTCTCCAGCCATGCCCGAATCCTCCTCTTGTTGGGTTCTTCGAGACTACTCCGATGTGCGCACTCATGCAAAGCGGGCACGGGCGCGCACCGCCTCGACGATCTGGGCGGGCGCCTTCCGCGGCGAGCCGGCGTCGAACGGCGGCTGGGGGTCGTACTCGATGCCCAGCTGGATCGCCTGCGCGAGCTGCTCCCCGCCGATCCTCGCTGCCAGCGCGAGCGCCATGTCGATGCCCGCGGAGACGCCGGCGGCGGTGACGAGCTTCCCGTCGAACACGACCCGCTCGGCGGTGGGCTCGGCGCCCAGCCGGCCCAACTCCTCGAGCGCCGTCCAGTGGGTGGTGGCGCGCCTGCCCGCCAGCAGCCCGGCCGCCGCGAGGACCAGCGAGCCGGTGCACACCGAGGTCGTCCACGTAGAGCGCTCGTGCGCGGTGCGCAGCCACTCGTGCACGGGGCCGTCGTCCATCAGCGCCGCCTGGCCGGGCCCGCCGGGCACCACCACGATGTCGGGGTGCCGAACCTCGTCCAGCGTGGCGTCCGCGAGCAGCGCGAGGTGACCGGTGTCTGTGCGCTTGGGTCCCGGCTCCTGGGCGACGAACGTCACCTCAGCGTCGGGCAGGCGACTGAGCACCTCGTAGGGCCCGACCGCGTCCAGCGCGGTGAGGCGGTCGAAGAGCAGGATGGCGATCTGCATTCGGGGCTCCTTGGCGTCGAGTGAGTTGTCAAGGGTGTGACTGCGGACGGCGCCGCCCGAGGTCTCAGGCCGCGGCACCCGGGGCGGTGGCGATTGCGTGGAAGCGCCGTCGGTACTCGGCGGGGCCGACTCCAAGCGCGCGCAGGAACACCCGGCGCATCGTCTCGGCCGTACCAAAGCCGCAGGCGGCGGCGACCGCGGCCACCGGCTCCTCGCTCTCCTCGAGGCGCCGCCGAGCGGCCTCAAGGCGCAGGCGCTCCACGTAGCGGGCGGGCGTGATCCCGACCTCGGCGCGGAAGCTGCGCGCGAAGTGGCGCGGGCTCATGTGGGCGCGCTCCGCGAGCGACTCGACCGTCAGACCGGCGGCGAGGTTCTCCACCGCGAAGCGCTGCACCTCGCGCAGGCCCGGCCGCTCAGGCGCGCGGGCGGCGAGCGTGGCACTGAACTGCGACTGGTTGCCGGGACGGCGCAGGAACAGCACCAGGTGGCGGGCGATCGCGAGGGCGGCATCCCGGTCGAGGTCCTCCTCGACCAGCGCGAGCGCAAGGTCCATGCCGGCGGTGACGCCCGCCGAGGTCCACACCGGCCCGTCGCGCACGAAGATCGGCTCGGGATCGACGCTCACCAGCGGATAGCGGCGCGCAAGCTCCGCCGCCGCCGCCCAGTGCGTGGTCGCGCGCCGCCCGTCGAGCAGCCCCGCGGCCGCGAGCAGGAAGGCCCCCGTGCACACCGACGCCACGCGCCGCGCGGTCTGCGCGCGCGCGGCGATCCAGTCGAGCAGTGCGGCATCCGCGCACGCGCGCTCGGCCCCGGCGCCCCCGGCCACGAGCAGCGTGTCGATCGCCGCGGGCGCGCTCTCGATGTCCGCGTGGGGCACGATCGTCAACCCGCTGGAGGTCGCCACAGGAGCGCCATCCGGGCTGAGCACGATCGTGCGGTAGCCGCGGTCGGCGCCACCACCGTGGCCCGTGCCCTCACTACCGTGGCCCGTGCCGCCACCACGCTCGGCCTCGGCAGGGGACTGGCCGGTCGATGCGCGGCGAGGGCCGGTCTCGAGTAGCAGCTGAGCCCCGCTGAACACCTCCAGCGGCCCAGTCACGTCCAGGCTCTGCACGCCCGGATAGACGAGGATCACGACATTGCGCGGAGGGCGAGGACGAGACATCGCGAGGGATCGTGACCGATTCTTGTCCTGTCCGCAAGGACAGATTTGCAACGATTCCTGCCAGCGGCTGGATATATGCGAACCTGCCGCCACGCGCTAGCATTAGGGGCGCTTGGGGCTATAGCTCAGCTGGGAGAGCGCTTGCATGGCATGCAAGAGGTCGTCGGTTCGATCCCGACTAGCTCCATTTTCTTGTCGGCAAACAGACCGTTACAACCCGCTGCGAAGGTCGGGCTGCCGGTGTTCAGAGTTCGCGAGGTCTTACAGCCACGCCGAGCCGTGCGACTCCCCGAAGTAGACGCTCGTCCACGCTCACGAGCCAACAATCGAGCATCTGTGCGAGAGCGACGTACTGCGCATCGTAAGTCTTGGCCCAGCCCAGCTCGTCGGCGACGCGCCATGCGGACTCGATCAAACCCGCCGGCTCCCGGATCTCCACTGGAGCTTTGAGGAGACGCCCGAGCATCGTCTTTGCACGAGGCTTTGTGATCTCTTCTCGCCATGCCATCTCGTGCAGCACCGAACTCCCCTCGACGAGCATGAGCTGTGGCGCCACCAACTCGTGTCCGCGCAGGCTGGCGAAGCCCATCGAGGTGTGGCACGCAGCAACAGCCACGGACGCATCGACTACGAGCATGGCCGTCAGTGGCCGCTACGCGAGCGATGCAGCGCGGCGACCCAGTTCGGCGCCGGTGATCCGTCGTCACCGATCCGCCACTCCTCCGGCAGCTCAGCCATCGGGAACAGCTCATCCTCGATCGTACGCAGATCCCGGTCCTCGATCGCGTGGCGCTGTCCGACACGACGCGCCCGCAGGCGCCCCGAACGAATCCAGCGGCGAATAGTCTCGGGGTTCTTTCCCACCCTGTCGGCAGCCTCGGCTACGGTCAGCATATAGAGGATGGTACGCCCAGTCCCGGACCCTATGCTCGGCCCGCCCGGTGGCCTCGCGGAGGTCCCGGTCAGTCCCAAGGCAGTCGACTTTGCAGCGCGTTCGTCGGTGCAGTGTTGGGCTCGAGCCGACGTCGAGGTTCTCGATCACCCGCTTCGGGTCCGGCTCGCTCGGGCTCCGGCAGCACGAAACCGCCGTGGGAGTGATAGCTAGGCGAGATTTGGTGTTGCACCGCGGTACTACCATTGGGTTATGCCGACACGCCCGACTGAGGCTGCAGCGATGGCTCACATGGAATCGCTCTGGCCGCGGCTGGCGGAGCTGCCGCTCGTCGTCGAGTCGTGCGATTACGACCGGCTGCACGCCGTCCTCGCCCACGAGTTCCAGCGTGTGACGACGCACGTGCGCCTGGTCGGCGCCGGCGCCGACGGGCTCGGGGAGGACGTCTCGGTCCACGTCGAGGACGGCACCTCGCTGCACGAGACGCAGCCCACGCTGCCGCTCGCGGGCGAGTGGACGCTTGCCGGCTTCTGCGACCACCTCGCGACGCTCGATCCGTGGCCCAAGCCGCCGGAGTGGGAGGCGGCCCGGCGCTATCGCAACTGGGCGTTCGAGTCGGCGGCGCTGGACCTCGCGTTGCGCCAGGCCGGCCGTGCCCTGCACGACGTGCTCGGCCTTCAGCCGCGGCCGGTGCGCTTCGTCAACTCGCTGGGCCTCGGCGAGCAGCCCTCGATCGAGCACGTGCGCCGGCGGCTCACCCGCTCGCCGGGCGTGCGCTTCAAGCTCGACGCGGAGGCGACCTGGTCGCCCGCGCTCGTTGACGAGGTCGCGGCGACCGACGCAGTCGACACGATCGACTTCAAGGGCCAGTACGGCTTCGAGGTGAAGGATCCGGAGGCTCTGGGCGCGCTGTACGACCGCGTGCTCGCGGCGTTCCCTGACGCCTACCTCGAGGATCCGCACGACCGGCCCGAGATCGCGCAGCGGCTCGGCGATCGCCTCGACCGCGTGTCCTACGACTCGCCGATCCGAACCGCCGAGGACATCGGCGCGACGCCGCTTCCGGCGCGCGTGGTGAACGTCAAGCCGTCGCGCATCGGCAGCGTGCGTGCGCTGTTCGAGGTGTACGCGCGCTGCGCGCGGGAGCGGCGGCCGATGTACGGAGGCGGCATGGGCGAGCTGGGCGTCGGCCGCGGGCAGATCGAGCTGCTGGCCGCGCTGTTCCACGCCGACGCGCCCAACGACGTGGCGCCAAGCGCGTACAACGAGGACGACCCGCCGGGCGGCCTACCGGCCAGCCCGCTGGCGCCGCGCCCTGAGGCCGCCGGCTTTCGCTGGGCGGCGTAGACGCGCACACCGCGCGCCGCGCATATCGTCCACTTCGGCTCCATCGGGACCGCGGAGTGCGGCACTGAGCAATCGGTGCTACACTTGGTATCGATGCCTACCGAACGCCACCGCCACACCATCACCGAGACCGACGATGTCGCGCGCGCGTTGCGCGACGCTGCACGGCAATGGCCGGAAGATCGCGAGCGGCCAGCCAAGCTCTTGGTCGATCTCGTTCAAGAGGGGCATCGTGCGATCACTCTCCATGCCGAGCGCGCGGTCGGCGAGCGGCGTGCGGCGATCGAACGTACCGGCGGAGCGCTCACTGGCACGTACCCCGCCGACTACCTCGAGCAACTGCGTGGTGACTGGCCGGAGTGATCGTGCTCGACGCGAGTGTCCTGATCGCCCACCTCGATCGGGACGACGTCCACCACAAACTGGCGACAGAGCGCCTGCTCGACGCCGCCGAGGAGCCCTTCGGCGCAAGCTCGATCACGCTCGCAGAGGTCCTCGTTGCACCAATCCGCGCCGGTCGCCTGGACATTGCGAAGTCCGCCCTGCGAGCGCTCACAGTCAACGAGCTACCACTGCCGCCGGACGCCTCAGAGCGCCTCGCTGCCCTACGCGTACAGACAACGCTCAAGCTGCCGGACTGCTGCGTACTACTGGCTGCCGAAGCCGTTGGTGGTGCCGTGCTTACCTTCGATGATCGACTCGCTCGCGAGGCAGCCAAGCTAGAACTGGATTCGTAAGCCGACCGGCGCGCACTCAGCGTATCCGGCCGGTCAGCAGGTGCTCGGCGGGGTTCGATGCGCGCTTTAGCTCGCGAGCTGCTCCAAGGCCTGCTCCACCACATCCGCGCGGCTACGCCCGTCGTGATCGGCGGTGATGAAGGGGCTGCCGATGAACAGGGAGAAGACGAGCAGGCAGCGGGCCTCGACATCGTCCCCGTCTCGGCAGAAGTCGGCAAACAACGCGCGCATGAACTCCATTCGGCGGTTGTCGACCCGCTTCAGCCGCTTGGCGACGGCCTTGTCACGTCGGGCCCAATCGCGGATGGCGAGCTCGACCCTCAGCCCCTCGCCAGCCAAAGAGGAAGCGAGGGCGAACAGTCGCCTCAACCTCGCCCTTGCGTCCCCGCCCCCTCCCTCCACGCGCTCGATCACCTCATCGACAGCCGTCCGCTCCCACGCGTCGAGCATCTCCTCGAGCAATGCACGCCGGTCGCTGAAGTAGCCGTAGAAGCCGCCCTTGGTGACGCCGAGCGCTTGGGCCAGCGCCTCGATCCGGACGGCATCGGGACCACCGACCGCAAGGGCCCGAAGCCCCTCTTCGACCCACCTAGTCGGGGGAGTGCGGGTTGCTGGCATCTCTCTCCATCGCGTCTTGCATGAAGACCAAGCGGAGGATCATTATACGCTCCCGTAGATATGCGCTACCGTATATTGTGAATGAGACTTCCAGAAGCAGCGCACACCTCCCAGGGCTGGCGCATCGACGAGATCGTGCCTGACTTTCGACTCGAGGATGTGTGGGCGCTGCCGACGCCCGGCGGGCCGAACGATTTCTCTCTCTTGGTGCAGGGGATCGCCTCAGCCGACCCCGCGAGAAGCTTGCCGCGCGCCGCCCGCACGCTGTGGGAGCTGCGCTGGAAGCTCGGCGGGCTGCTGGGCTGGGACGAGCCCGACACCGGGCTCGGCTCGAGAGTTACGAGCCTCCGGGACCGGCTGCCGGCCGATCTGCGCGACGCTCCGCCGGGGCCAGCCTTCGACGTACTCCCCTTCACCTCGCTGTACCAGCTCGAGCACGAGTGGGCGGCCGAGATCGCCAACCGGACCGTCCACGCGGTCATGCATCTCGGCTGGGTCCCAGACGGAGCCGGTGGCTACCGCGGGCAGATGGCCGTCTATGCGAAGCCGAACGGCCCGCTCGGCAGCGCCTACATGGCGGCGATCAAGCCGTTTCGGTACCTGATCGTGTATCCGCAGATGATGCGGGAGATCGAGCGGAGGTGGCACGAGCGATGACCGCGAGGAAGCGCCAACTCGGCTACGCGCTCAAGCGACGGATCGCCGCACTCGATCCCGAGGACGACCACGAGGAGGTGGCACGGCTCACGCTCGAGGTGCTCTACGGCGATCCAATCGCAGTGCACGCCGCCCTTCTGATTGGGTTCTCGCGCCAGGTGGCCGTGCCCAGCATCGCCCGCGTCATCTACCGAGGCGGCGGGGGCGACACCCTGCGCGATGTCGCGCGGCGGATCGACGACACGCTCGCCCTGTTCGGGGCATTCCTCAAATGGGGTCCTTCGAGCCCAGAGGGACGGGCCGCGATTGCACGAATGGAGCGCATCCACGACCGGTTCCCGATCACCGCCGAGCAGAAGCGCTACACCCTGGCCACGCTCATCTTCGAGCCGGACCGCATCCCGCAACATCTGGGTGTCGATCAATTCACAGCCGGACAGCGAGAGGCGATCTGGCGCTTCTGGCTGAGCGTGGCCGAGCAGATGCCGCTCGGGGGTCTGCCGGCAACGCCCGAGGAGCTCAGGCGGTGGATGCTCGACTACGAGCGCGAGCACTGGCGGTACACGAACGACGGCCGCCGAGTCGTCGAGCGCTTCTTCGAGGACTGGGCCACGCGCTGGTTCCCGCGCCGCGCCAGACCCCTGGGACGGCAGGTCCTGCTCGCCATGATGGACGACGCCCTACGCGCCGCGCTCCACCTCGAGGCACCGAGCAAGCAGCTCGAGCGGCTGGTCCGGGCGAGCGCCCGCGCCTCCTCCCCGCTCATGCTCATCCGCCCATTTCGAAGCGATCGCTCGTGGCTGGACTACTTTGGTCGCCACCACGTGGGCGCTCCCGACTTCGAGCGGATAGGTCATCGCGATGAAGCCATGGCAGGTCGCCGATGCTGAGTCGGTCTCGCAACGAGGCTAAGCTCTGAGGAATGGACCAGGATGAGGCGGCAGACTTCGTGAGACGCTTCGCGGAGTTCTGGCGGGCACCTGTACCCGAACGCCTCGACACAGTTCTGGCGCCCGCCGCGCGCCTCTCCGCGCCGATGGTCCCGACCACGTACGGGCTGGAGGCGGGCAAGCGCGCCTTCGCCGAGCTCTTCGAGCTGATCTCCGAGATGACTGCCGAGGTTCACCGCTGGGGCGCAACCTCGGACGGTGTACTGATCGAGTTCACGGTTCGGGGTACGGCAGGCGGATCCCCCATCTCCTGGCAGTCGGTCGACCGCTTCGTCCTCGACGAGAACGGACTCGCCACCGAGCGGTTCACCTATTTCGACTCACTGCCATTGGTGCTGGCCCTGGCACGGCGTCCCCGCGCATGGCCTGGGTTCACGCGCAGTCGTATCAAGCAGATGCGCCACCGGGGCTAGAGCGCCCCTTTTGCTCGCTCGTGCCTCCTCCAAGATGCACACGTCCGACGAGCGTCCCGTTCTGATTCTCACCGGCAATGCAGGCTCGGGGAAGACTACCGTGGCCCAACTCCTCGCCGCCAAATCAGAGCGCGCCGTCCATCTTGAGTCAGATCGGTTCTTTCATTTCATCCAATCCGGCTACATCAGGCCAGGCGACCCCGAGCTCGACGGCGTCGTAACATCTCCCGCCGTGAGCTCGGCAGGCTATGCGGAAAGCTTGGGGTCGCCGCGAACACAGACGCTGTTCGGCCGCGTCATGGGACTCGTCGCCCTCACAGTGGGCTTCGCTACGCTGGGGGTGTACCTTGGCCGCAACCTGGGCGGTGCGGGATGGTTCACCTGGTTGATCGCACTCGGCTGCCTGGTTGGTCTCAACGTAGCCAACGCCCGGGGCAACCAGGGCCTAGCACTCGGGCTGCTCTTCGCCTTCGGACTGCTGGTGGGGGCGAGCGTCGCGACGACGATCAACTACTACTCCGCCACCGACCCCGCGGCGGTGAGGCAGGCGTTTGGCGCAACAGCCCTCTTCGTTGGAGGGCTCGGAGCCGGCGGCTACGCCGTCCGCCGCGACCTATCTTTCCTGTACCGAACGGCGTTCTGGCTGCTGCTGGCGCTGATCATTGGCGGGATTGTGCTCATCTTCGTCCACATCCCTGCCCTGTACACGGTCTACGCGCTGGCGGGGCTGGCGATCTTCGGTCTATACACGGTGATCGATTTCAACCGCCTACGCCGGGCGGGCAATAACGAAGCGATCCCGCTCGCGGCGGGGATCTTCTTGGACGTGCTGAACATCTTCCTACTCTTCCTGCGGTTGTTCGCGCGCTCCTCGTAGTTCCGCTCGGCGCCTTACCACTTTCCTTACCACCCACACCGTTCCCGGCCCTCCCCGCCGGGCCGTAAGCACAGAAAGCCCCGCGTTAGCAGGGCCTTTCCGGAGTGCGCCTGGAGGGAATCGAACCCTCGACCTGCGGCTTGAAAGTACGATCGAGCGCTTGCGGCTGCTTGCGGCTGTTCGCTGATTTGGCTCTAGGACAGGGTTTCCGCCGGCTCGGCCGGGGTTGCGTTTGCGGCTGCATCCGGGTGTTCTGTTGCCCCACTGTTGCCCCAACCCGGCAGGATGTCGTCCCAGGCGTCCGTGCCACCGAGCCCGTCGTCCGACCTGCTGGATGTAGACGTCCATCGTGGTCGAGAGCCGCGAGTGCTGGTGCACAGCCCTGCACCTGCTTGAGCGAGCACTGCCGAGAACGCCACCTTCGCCCGTCGGAAGAGGTGACCTCGATATTGGGTGTTGTAAGGGCAAACTTGCGGAAAACATAATTTTGCCCTATTCTTAGCCTATGAAGATCCATGAGCTACCCGATGCCTTGCTGGCCGAAGGTCGCCATACGGCGAGCACCAAAGAGCTGCTGGAGATGACCGGGCTCGATCGTCGCGCGCTCCACAGCGGGCTGCACCGGCTGCGGGCAGATCGGTCGATCGTGTCCCCTGCTCGCGGGCTCTACGCCGTCGTCGCTCCGCAGTACCGCGCGTGGGGCGCGCCGCCCGCAGAGTGGTTCATCGACGCGATGATGGCGCACCTCGGTCGCAGCTACTACATCGCGCTCCTCACAGCCGCCGCCATGCACGGCGCCGCGCACCACTCGCCGCAGAGCTTCCAGGTCATCACCGACAAGGACGTCCTCGACCGCGAGCTCGGGCGCAACCGTCTGCGCTTCTACACCAGCCGCCACATGTCCAACGCCACGATCGAGCAACGTACCGGCCCATCCGGCTACCTACAGCTCGCAACCCGCGAGAGCACCGCCGTGGACCTCGCACAGCATCCACGCCAAAGCGGCGGGCTGAGCAACGTCGCGACCATCCTGCTCGAGCTTGGGGCACTCGACGGCGCAACGCTCGGACGAATCGCTGCGCCGCGCGGGAAGGCCACCGCGCGCAGGCTCGGCTGGCTGCTCGAACACCACCGCCCCGACGTCAACCTCGACTGGCTGCGCATCATCGCCCGACCACACGAGGGCGAGCCCACGCCGCTGAGCGCCAGCGGCCCCGCCACCGGCCAGCTGGATCGCGCCTGGGGTGTGCGGCTCAACACCGACGTTCAACCCGACCTGTGATCCCCCAGCCCTACATCACCGAATGGTCAGCCCACGCGCCCTGGCCCGCCGAGAGCCAGATCGAGCAGGACCTGATCCTCTCGCGGCTGATCGTCGAGATCGCAAACGACGAGCTGCTCGCCAACGAGCTGGCCTTCCGCGGCGGCACCTGCCTGCACAAGCTGCACCTGCTGCAGCCCGCTCGCTACTCCGAGGACCTCGATTACACCCGCACCTCCAACGAGCCCAAGATCGGGGACTGCATGGGCGCACTGCGACGCATCGCCGCGAACATCGGCCTGCAGGAGCGAAAGCGCAGGTTCCCCAGTCGCAACTCCGACATGGCCAGCATCTGGTTTCACACCGACCCACAGGCAGGCGACGCGTTGATCTCGATCAAGATCGAGATCAACGTCCAAGAGACCACCCCCTACCAACCCCACGTCCTGCTCCCCCACCGCGTCGATTCACGTTGGTGGAGCGGAAGCGCCGCCGTGCGGACCTTCCGAGTCGAGGAGATCCTCGCAACCAAGCTCCGCGCCCTTTACACCCGCCGCAAGGGACGCGACCTCTACGACCTCTGGCTCACACTGACCGAACTCACGCTCGACGACCAGCTCATCCTCGACGGCCTCGCCCACTACATGGGCCCAGAGCTCTACAGCTACCGCCAACTGGACGCCAACCTCACCGACAAGCTCGCCACGCCCGAATTCCTCGACGACATACGCGACCTCGCCCGCGATCTGCACGGATACGAGCCGCGACCCGCTGCCGAGCTACTCATGCAACGCCTCGGCGCACGCCTGCGCAACGCCCCCACAGGATGAGGGCCCCGCCCGGGTGCCTGGGTGGCACACCGACTCGCGCGGACTGGGAGAAGGCGCACCCGCGCAGCGCTGCTGCGCTCCTCGTTGTCGTCCGAAGGAGGCGTGAGCACCGGCACAGTAGACGTGCTCGCTTCGCCAACAAGCAAGCGTGAGATGGAGTGCTCTTCGACCAGCGCATCCTGCGGGTTGGAAGACAGACCGCCACTATCTGACGGGCCGCCGATGCTGTCCTTCGGCGTCATCCGATTCCTCCTCGGTTCTGGTATCGGAGCCCGTCGAGGGTGGTAGGGTGGCGGGAGGCGCCTGGGCCGCGCGGCTGGGAGGTAACCTCGGTTGATCGCGACGCGTGTCCTTCTTACTGGCGCAACGGGCTTCATCGGTGGTCGTCTCGCGCTTGCCCTGGCTCACTCTGGCACCCCCGTGCGGTGCTTGGTGCGCGATCCCGCCAGAGCGCAGCACCTGAAGCTCGAGGGCTGCGAGTTGCGCCAGGCCGACGTTACCGACGCCTCCAGTCTGGAGGGTCTGGGCAGGGATATGGAGGTGGCATATTTCCTGGTGCACGCGATGGCCGCGGGCCGCGGCTTTCAGGAGCGCGAGCAGCTTGGTGCGCTCAACTTCGCGCGCATGGCCAAGCGCGAGGGGGTGCGGCGGATCGTGTACCTCGGGGGCCTCGGTGAGCAGAGCGTCTCGGCGCATCTGCGCAGCCGTCACGAGACTGCGTTGACGCTCGCGGCGGAGGGCCCGCCGCTCACCTACTTCCGCGCCGCGATGATCGTCGGCGCGCAGAGCGAGTCCTATCGGACGCTGCGCCATCTGGTGCGCAGGCTGCCGGTGATGATCGCTCCGGCGTGGCTGAAGACGGCCACTCAGCCGATCGCTCTCGATGACGTGATCGAGTATCTGCGCCGCGCCCCAGAGGTCGCGGAGTGCGAGGGGCGGGAGGTGCAGATCGGCGGGCCCGACGTCGTCTCCTACGGTGAGATGCTCGACCGGATGGCGCTCGCGATGGGTAAGCGCCCGCGGCCGCAGATCCCTGTGCCGTTCATCACGCCGTGGCTGTCGTCGCTGTGGCTGGGGTTGGTGACGCCGGTTGACACGAACGTGGCGCGTCCCCTCGTGGAGGGGCTGAGGACCGCGACGGTCGTCACGGACCCCTCTGGCGCTGAGCCCTTCGGGGTCGTCCCCATTTCATTCGACGAGGCGTTGCGTAGGGCGCTCGGGGAAGAAGATGCGCTTAGGCGCTAAAGTTCCACCAGCTTGATGAGTGGCCTAGCGCAGCCGGTCGTCCGGTGGAGGCGTTGGGTGCAGGACACTGCTACGGAAGGTGGTGAGCGCGCTGCTCGCGTCGTTGGTCGATGCCGCCCTGGACCTGGCCGTTGTGCCCGGCTATACGAAGATCGGCTACCACGCTCGTCGTGCGCTTGGCTGGGAGGAGATATCACCGGGCTCGACGGCGGGGCGCAGGGTGCTCGTCACCGGCGCCACCTCCGGCTTGGGTCTTGCGGCCGCGGAGGCGCTCGCCGGGCTTGGTGGGAGTGTCCACATCCTCGCGCGCGATCGCGGGCGGGGTGAGCGCGCGGCGGCTCGTATCGCGCAGGCGACCGGGGGCGAGGTGCAGCTCGAGCTCGCGGATCTCGCCAGCTTGAGCTCGGTCAGATCGTTCACGCGACAGTTCTGCGCCGAGCAGGACTGTCTGCACGTGCTCGTGAACAACGCGGGTGTGCTGAGCGGCGAGCGTGAGCTGTCCGCTGAGGGTCATGAGCTGACGTTCGCGACGAACGTCCTTGGGATGTTCCTGCTGACCAACGAACTGCTTCCGCTCCTGTGCGCAGGCGCGCCGTCGCGGATCGTCAACGTGTCTTCCGGCGGTATGTACACGAGACGGATCGAGGTGTCCGACCTGGAGTCCGAGCACGGCGGCTACGACGGCCCGGGGGTCTACGCGCGTACCAAGCGCGCGCAGGTGATCCTCACCGAGCTCTGGGCGCAGCGGCTCGCGCAGAGGAGGATCGTCGTGCACGCGATGCACCCCGGCTGGGCAGATACGCCCGGCATCGAGCGATCCCTGCCGCGCTTTTACCGCGTCATGCGCCCGGTGCTTCGCACGAGCGCCGAAGGCGCGGACACGATCGTGTGGCTCGCCTGCGCCGAGGGGCCGGGGCGCAGCACGGGCGGCTTCTGGCATGACCGTCGGATGCGCTCCACGCACCGGGTGCCCTGGACGCGGGAGACCGAAGCCGACCGCCGGGCGCTCTGGCAAGCCTGCATGCGCGCGACCGGCCCGAACTCTCCGCAGACCGAAGCGATCCTCTCGGGACCGAGCGAAGGAGCAGCCTGACATGGCCAGGTACACCGCGACTGTCCAGACCGCCAAGCCGATCGAGGAGGTATTTGCCTACCTGAGCGACTTCTCGAACTCCCAAGAGTGGGATCCCGGCGTCCTCCACGCCGAGCGTCTCACCGCGGGGCCGATCGAGCAGGGCGCGCGCTTCAAGCTCCGCACCTCCTTCATGGGCAGCGAGTCCGATCTCGTCTATGAGATCACCGAGATCGAGTCCCCGCGCCGCGTCGTGCTGGCAGGCGAGAACGCGAGGGTGGTCTCGGTCGATGAAATGACCTTCCAATCCGCCGGCACGGGAACCAGCATCACCTACGACGCCGACCTGCGCCTGAAGGGCCTCCTGCGCTTTGGCGATCCGCTGCTCGGCCTGGCCTTCCGCCGCGTCGGCGACCGCGCGCTCGCCGGACTGCGAGCCAAGCTCGGATGAGGATCGCGATCGTGGGGGCCGGGGTCTCCGGTTTGACCGTCGCGCACCTGTTGCATCGCGAGCACGAGATCGTGGTGTTCGAGGCGGGGTCCTACGCGGGTGGGCACGCGTACACGATCCGGGTCGACACTCCGCATGAGACGCACGCGGTCGATACGGGCTTCGTGGTCTTCAACGACCGCAACTACCCGTGCTTCGAAGCGCTCCTCCTCCGTCTGGGGGTGCCGTGGCAGCCCTCGAGGATGACCTTCGGCGTCAGCGACGAGTGGGGAGACTTCGAGTACAGCGGGGGATCGCCGAACGGGCTGTTCGCGAAGCGCGCGCATCTGGCGACGCCGTGGTTCTATCGCATGGTCGCCGATCTGCTGCGCTTCAACCGCGACGCCCGGGAGCTCGTGGGGAGCGACGGGGAGGGGCCGTCGCTGGGCGATTGGCTCGATGAGCGGGCGTTCTCGAGGGCATTCGTGGAGCGGCTGATCGTCCCGCAGGCAGCAGCGGTGTGGTCGGCGGACCCGCGGCAGATGTGGAGCTTCCCGGCGCGCTTCTTGGCGGAGTTCTTCGAGAATCACGGGATGCTCGCCCTGAGCAGCCGTCCGCGCTGGCGGACGATCGTGGGGGGCTCGGCCCGGTACGTGGAGGCGCTCACGGCGCCCTGGCGGCAGCGGCTGCGCCTGAGCACGCCGGTGCGCAGCGTCGAGCGCCACACCGACCATGTGCTGGTGAGGCCCGCGGAAGGCGAGGCGGAGCGCTTTGACGAGGTTGTTCTCGCGACCCACTCCGACCAGGCGCTCGCGCTGCTCGCCGACGCGAGCGAGCGCGAGCAGGAGATCCTCGGCGCGCTGCCCTACCAGCGCAACGAGGCGGTTCTGCACACCGACGCTCGGATGCTCCCGCGCCGCCGCAGAGCGTGGGCGAGCTGGAACTACCACCTGCTCGACGAGCCCCAAGACCGCGTGACGGTGACCTACCACATGAACCGCCTGCAGCGCCTGCGGGCCGAGCGGGAGCTGTGCGTGACGCTGAACCGCACCGAGGCGATCGAGCCGGCTAAGGTGATCCGCACGATCCAGTACGACCACCCCGTGTACACGGCCGCGGGCGTCCGCGTGCAGGGACGCCGCGAGGAGATCTGCGGGCGCAACCGCACGCACTACTGCGGCGCGTACTGGGGTTGGGGGTTTCACGAGGACGGCGTCGTGAGCGCGCTGAGCGTCGCCGAGCGCTTGGGGGGACGGCTGTGAGTGCCCACGTTCGCCCGCGCCCGCATACAGCCGGTCGGGGCGAGCGGGCGTCGGGCGGGACGCCCCGCGCAAGCGCGATCTACGAGGGCACGGTGCGCCACCGCCGCTTCGCGGTCGCAGAGCACGAGCTGCGCCACCGGCTCGCGCTGGCGTACCTGGACCTGGATGAGCTTCCGGAGCTGCTCGGCGGGCTCCTGCTCACGCCCCGGCCCGGCCCGGTGCGCTTCCGCCGCGAGGACTATCTGGGCCCCCACTCGATCGGGCTCTGCGAGGCCGTGCGCAACACCGTGCAGACCCAGACGGGCACCCGGCCACGGGGGCCGATCCGCCTGCTGGCGAGCCTGCGGACGTGGGGGCACTGCTTCAACCCGGTGAGCTTCTACTACTGCATGAACCCCTCCGGTGAAACCGTCGAAGAGGTCCTCGCGGAGGTCACCAACACGCCCTGGGGAGAGCGCTACTCCTACGTGCTCTCACCGCAGGAGGGCCCCTCGACGGGAGTGCTCGCGGGCGGGGGGCTGCGCAAGGCGCTGTACGTCTCGCCCTTCATGGGCATGGACCACAGCTATGAGTGGCGCCTCACCGCGCCGGGGCGGACGCTCTCGGTCCACATCGCCAGCCGCCACGAGGGGCGGCTGGCTTTCGACGCGACGCTCGCCCTGGAGCGCCGCGAGCTCACGCGGGTCTCCCTGGCGGCTATGACGGCACGCTATCCACTGGGGACGCTGCGGGTGCTCGCGCTGATCTACGCCCACGCGGCGGTGCTGAAGCTCAAGGGCGTGCCGCTGCACCGACCTCCCAAGCTGGGCGCTGCATGAGCACGGGCCTCTCGCGCACTCTCCTCGCGCCGTTCCTGCAGGGCATCCGCAACGGCAGCCTGATGGTGCTCGAAGGGGATCGCCGGCTGCACTTCGGAGAGGGCGACCCCATGGGGACGGTCGACGTCCGCTCGCCGCGAACCTGGCGGATGCTCCTGCGCGGGAGCCGGGGGCTCGCGGAGTCCTATGCGCAGGGCCTCTGGGACTCCCCCGACCTGACCGCCGTCATTCGCGTCGCGGCTCGAAACGCCGACCGGCTCGATCGCGCGCGGATGCGCCTGGCCCCGCTGCTCGTCCCCGCGCAGCACGCGAGGGCGCTCCTGCTGCGCAACACCCCCAAGCGCAGCCGCCGGGATATCGCCGCCCACTACGACCTTGGCAACGAGCTCTTCGCGCTGATGCTCGACCCGACGATGATGTACTCCTGTGCGCTCTTCGAGCGCCCCAGGATGACCCTGAGGGATGCGTCGATCGCGAAGCTCGAGCGTGTCTGCGAGAAGCTCGAGCTCGGACCCGATGACCATGTCCTTGAGATCGGCAGCGGCTGGGGCGGCTTCGCCCTGCACGCGACCCGCACGCGCGACTGCCGCGTGACGACGACCACGATCTCCAGCGAGCAGTACGTGCACACACTCAACGAGGTCCACCGGGCGGGGCTGGCCGATCGGGTGACGGTGCTCAACGACGACTACCGTGATCTGCGGGGCAGCTACGACAAGCTCGTGTCGATCGAGATGGTCGAGGCCGTCGGCTGGCGCCATCTGGGGGAGTTCTTTGCGCGCTGCTCGGCGCTG
>JBOGYA010000025.1:0-18660 GCA_050696515.1 Solirubrobacteraceae bacterium | reverse complement strand
CATGCCACATGTGGCATGTCTTGGCAGGGCCACATGTGGCCCTGCCCGGAACGGCTACATGTAGCCGTTCCCGGAGCCGTACATGTACGGCTCCGCCGGGCGGCGCAGCCGCCCGGGTGCGCTTTAGGCTACATGGGGACGTTTCCGTGCCACATGGTTAGATGCCCCGTCCCGTACGGCGGAGCCGCCCGGGTGCGCTTGCAAGTCACGTGCGTGGCCGAACGTGGACGTCGGTGACGCTAGCCTGCGGGCGATGCGCCGCACCGCCCTGTTCGACCGCCACGTCGCCGCCGGCGCGAAGCTCGTGGAGTTCGCGGGCTGGGAGATGCCCGTGCAGTACGCCGGTGTGCGCGAGGAGCACCTCGCCGTGCGCCGCGACTGCGGGATCTTTGACGTCTCCCACATGGGTGAGATCGAGACCTCCGGTCCGGGCGCGCTCGCGCTGCTGCAACGGCTGCTCTCCAATGACGTGGCCGCGGTGCCCGTCGGCGGCGCTCAGTACAGCGTGCTGTGCCGCGAGGACGGGGGGGTGCTGGACGACCTCTTCACCTACCGCCTCGAGGCCGACCGCTTTCTCACCGTCACCAACGCTGCCAACCACGCGCGCGACCTGGCGTGGTTTCGCGAGCACGCCGCGGGCTTCGACGCGCAGGTGCACGACCGTCTGGAGGACTACGCGATGCTCGCGGTGCAGGGCCCCCGCGCGCGGGAAGTCGTGCAGGCGATCTCCGACTCCCCGCTGCCCGCGCGCATGACCGCCGCCGAGCGCAGGTTGGGGGGCGCCGGGGTGCTGGTGTGCGGCACCGGCTACACCGGGGAGGACGGCGTGGAGTTGCTGCTGGCGCCCGCCGACGCTCCGCGGCTGTGGGATGAGCTGGTGCGCCGTGGCGCCACGCCCGCGGGCCTCGCCGCGCGCGACACGCTGCGCCTGGAGGCCTGCTTTCACCTCTACGGCAACGACCTGTCGGTGGAGCGCGGCCCGATCGAAGCGGGGCTGGGGTGGTGCTGCAAGGAGGACACCGGCTTCATCGGCGCAGATGCCGTGCGCGCCGCGCGCGCCGGGCTGTCCGCGGCCGGCGGCGGCGCAGGGGACTCCGCCCAGTCTCCACAGGGTGGCTCCGCGGAGAGCGCTACCGAGAGGCTTGTGGCGTTCGTCATCCGTGGCCCGGGGATCGCGCGCCAGGGCAACCCGGTCGTGGGCGGCGGGGTCGTCACCAGCGGCACGCTCTCCCCCTGCCTGGGGGTGGGGATCGGGCTCGCCTACGTCCCCGCCGAGCGCGCCGGCGTGGGCGCGCGCCTGGAGATCGACGTCCGTGGCAAGATTCGCCCCGCGGTGGTGCGGGAGAAGCCGCTCTACCGCAAAGTCGCTCCGCCCGAGCGCTCGGGCAGCCTTTGACGAGCGCACAGGCGCCACCGACAGAAGCACTCCGGCAGCACACGCGAGCACTCACCGAAAGACTCCTAATGGCCGACCCCACCTATCCCGAAGACCTGCTCTACCACGCCGAGCACGACTGGGCGCGCATCGAAGGCGAGCATGCCACGCTCGGCATCACCTGGTACGCCCAGGACGCCCTCGGGGAGGTCGTCTTCTGCGAGCCGCCCGCGGTGGGGGCGACGCTTGCGCAGGGCGAGCCCTACGCCGAGGTCGAGTCCGTCAAGGCCGTCTCCGACGTGATTGCCCCGCTCTCGGGCGAGATAGTCGAGGTCAACGAGGCGCTCGCCGATGAGCCCGAGCGGATCAACGACGACCCCTACGGCGAGGGGTGGCTGGTCAAGGTCAGGCTCTCCGATCCCTCCGAGCGCGCGGAGCTGATGGACGCGGCCACCTACACGGCCATCCTCGCGGGTTGACAGCCTGCGCGCCGGGTTGAGCTGACGGCTGCCTGTACTAGGCTCAGAGGGTCTTGAGCCGCTACACCACCACGACCCCCGCAGACCTCGCCGCGATGCTCGCGGCGATCGGCGTGGGCTCCGTGGAGGAGCTCTTCGACCGCCAGGTCCCCGAGGCCGTGCGCCTGCGCCGCGCCCTCGACCTGCCCGCGGGCCTGCCCGAGCAGGACGTCTACGCGCACCTGCGCGCCCTCGCCGCGCGCAACGTCGGCGCCGAGGACGAGCTCACCTTCCTGGGGGCCGGGATGTACGACCACTACGTTCCCGCGCTGATCGACATGTTGACCGAGCGCTCGGAGTTCCTCACCCCCTACACCCCCTACCAGCCCGAGATATCCCAGGGTGGGTTGCAGGTGATGTTCGAGTACCAGACCGCGATCTGCGAGCTCACCGCGCTGCCCCTCGCCAACGCCTCCCTATACGAGGGACCCTCCGCGGCCGCCGCCGCCGGGTACCTCGCCAAGCTGCACAACGGCCGCCGCCGGTTCGTCGCCTCCGCCGGGCTGCACCCGCACACGCTGCAGACGCTGCGCACCTACGCGCACGGCTTCGGCGCCGAGGTGGTCGAGGTGCCCACCGCCTCCGGCGGTGCCGGCGAGGGCCGCACCGACCTCGACGCATGGACCGCCGCGATCGATGGGGACACCGGCGCCGCGATCTTCGCCCAGCCCAACTTCTACGGCGCCGTCGAGGACGCCCCTGCGCTGAGCGCCGCCGCGAAGGGGCTCGCCGGTGGGGCCGAGCCTCCAGTCGTCATCGCCCAGGTCGATCCCCTCACGCTCGGCATCCTCGCCCCTCCCGGCGAGTGCGGCGTGGACGTCGCCGTCGGCGAGGGCCAGTCGCTCGGCAACCGCCTCGACTTCGGCGGCCCCTCCTTCGGGTTCTTCGCCGCGCGCGAGGCCTACCTGCGGCGGATGCCCGGCCGCATCGCCGGCGAAACGGTCGATGTCGATGGCCGTCGCGGATTCGTGCTCACTCTCCAGACCCGCGAGCAGCACATCCGCCGCGAGCGCGCCACCTCCAACATCTGCACCGCCCAGGCGCTCAACGCTTTGGCCGGCGTCGTCTACCTCTCCTGGCTCGGCCGCCGCGGGATCGTCGAGCTCGGCGAGCTGCTGCTCGCCCGCACCCACTACGCCCGCGAGCGTCTCGCCGGTATGGAGGGCGTCGAGAAGCTGCACTCCCAGCCCGTGATTCGCGAGTTCGCGCTGCGCCTCGACGCCGATGTGGACGCGGTCAGGCGCCGCTGCGCCGCGCACGGGGTCAACCCGGGCGCTGACCTGCACGCGCTCACCGGACGCGAGGAGGACCGCGGCGGGCTGCTCGTGGCGATCACCGAGCGGCGCACCCGCGCCGACATCGACCGGCTCGCCGAGGTCCTGGGGGCGGCCGTGGCCGCCGAGCGCCAAAGGGTTGCGGTCGCATGAGCTCAGCTGTCGAACACGCCTGCGCGGACGATCCCCACGAGGAGGTAATCGGATGAGCGCCACCCGTGAGCACCCCGCTGACGCTGCGCCTCGGGGCGCTGTCCCCGAGGAGCCCGTGTTGACCGTCTTCGAGCAGGGCGCCCCCGGCCGGCGCGCCTTTCACTGCCCCGAGCTGGACGTGCCCGCGGTCGCTCCCGCCGAGGTGCTGCCCGCGCACCTGCTCCGCGCCGAGCCAGCGCGGCTGCCCGAGCTCTCCGAGCCCGAGCTCGTGCGCCACTACGTGCGCCTCTCCAAGCGCAACTTCGACCTCGACTCCGGCTTCTACCCGCTCGGCTCCTGCACGATGAAGCACAACCCCCGCCTGCACGAGCGCGTCGCGGCGCTGCCCGGCCACGCGCGCCTGCACCCGCTCCAGGACCCCGCCCGGGCGCAGGGGGCGCTGGAGCTGATGTGGCGTCTGCAGGAGGCGCTCGCGGAGATCGCCGGTCTGCCGCACGTCAGCCTGCAGCCCTCCGCCGGCTCCCACGGCGAGCTGGCCGGCGTGCTGCTCGCCCGCGCCTACCACGAGGACCGCGGCGAGCGCCGCCACAAGGTGCTGGCTCCCGACACCGCGCACGGCACCAACCCCGCCACCGTCACGATGGCCGGCCTGCAGGTGGTCCCGCTCGCCACCAACGCCGCCGGGGGCGTGGACCTCGAGGACCTCCGCGCCAAGGCCGACGACGACGTCGCCTGCCTGATGCTCACCAACCCCAACACGCTCGGCCTGTTCGACCCCCACATCGAAGAGATCGCTCGCATCGTGCACGGGGCCGGGGCGACGCTCTACTACGACGGCGCCAACCTCAACGCCGTCATGGGCATCTCGCGGCCCGGCGACATGGGCTTCGACATCGTCCACTTCAACCTGCACAAGACCTTCACCCAGCCCCACGGCGGTGGCGGCCCGGGGTCTGGGCCGATCGCGGTCTCCGAGCGCATCGCCCCCTTTCTGCCCGTGCCGGTCCTCGCGCGCGGTGAGGACGGCGCGTTCGACCTCGACTACGACCGGGCGAAGACGATCGGGCGCCTGCGCGGCTTCCAGGGCAACTACGGCTGTTTCGTGCGCGCCTACGCCTACATCCGCTCGCTCGGCGCCGACGGGTTGCGGGATGCCTCGGAGACGGCCGTGCTGAACGCCAACTACCTGCTCGCGCGGCTGCGGGAGCACGGCGTCGCCGAGTACCTGCCGCTCGCCTACGGAGAGCTCTGCATGCACGAGTTCGTGCTCTCCGGTGGGCCGATGCGGCGCGAGCTGCAGGTCAAGACGCTTGACCTCGCCAAGCGCCTGCTCGACTTCGGGTTCCACCCGCCGACCGTGTACTTCCCGCTGCTCGTCGACGAGGCGCTGATGATCGAGCCCACCGAGACCGAGTGCAAGGAGACGCTCGACGCCTTCGCGGACGCGATCGCCGCGATCCTGCGCGAGGCCGCCGCGGACCCCGAGATCGCGCAGAACGCTCCCTACACGACGCCGGTCAGGCGCCTGGACGAGGTCGCCGCAGCCAAGCGGCCCGTGATCCGCCAGACACTTCCTTGACCCCGCCCGCGTCGGCTAGGGTCCGAGCTGACATGCGCATCTTCTCGGGCATTCAGCCGACGGGCTCAAAGCACCTCGGCAACTACATCGGTGCGATCCGCCAGTACGTCGAGGCGCAGGAGCGCGGGGAGGCGCTGTTCTGCATCGTCGACCTGCACGCCGTCACCGTTCCCTACGAGCCGCACGAGCTGCGGCGCAGCCTGTACGACCTCACCGCGCTGCTGCTCGCTGCCGGACTCGACACTGAGCGCTGCATCCTCTTCCGCCAGAGCGACGTGCACGAGCACACCGAGCTGTGCTGGCTGTTGTGCAGCGTGACCGAGCTGGGCCGCCTGCAGCGGATGCACCAGTTCCGCGACAAGTCGCTCGCCCACCGCGAGCTGGTCTCCGCGGGACTGCTCGTGTATCCGGTGCTGCAGGCCGCCGACGTGCTCGCCTACCGCGCGCACGAGGTGCCCGTCGGCGAGGACCAGCGCGAGCACCTGGAGCTGATGCGCGACGTGGCGCGGCGCTTCAACGGGCGCTTCGGCGCGGGGGAGGAGGTGCTGGTCGTGCCCGAGCACCGCATCCCGGAGGTGGGCGCGCGGATCATGGACCTGCAGGACCCGACGCGCAAGATGTCCACGACCGGGGGCTCGGAGCAGGGGACCGTGTACGTGCTGGACGAGCCCCGCGCGATCGAGAAGAAGATCAAGAGCGCGGTCACCGACTCCGGCACGGAGATCCGCCGGGCGGCGGACAAGCCGGGCGTGTCGAACCTGATCGAGATCCTCGCGGCCGCGCGCGGCGTGACGCCCGCGGCGGTCGAAGCCGAGCTGGCCGGCGCGCGTGGCTACGGCGACCTGAAGGCGGCGGTGGCGGCCGCGACGGTCGAGTACCTCGCCCCGGTGCGCGAGCGCTACGCCGGCCTGCGCACCGACGAGGATGCGCTGGAGGTCGTGCTCGCCGCCGGCGCCGCCAGGGCGCGGGAGATCGCTGCGCACACCCTCGCGGACGTGCGCGAGCGGATGGGCGTCGGCGCGCCACGTCGGGCGTGAACGGTACGGTGAGCGGGTGAGCATCGCCACGCTCGACCTCGACCTCGACGTGTTCAGCGGCCCCTTCGACCTGCTGCTGACGCTCGTCCTGCGCGAGGAGATCGACCTGCTCGAGCTGCAGCTCGCCGAGGTCGTGCTCGCCTACCTCGACCACCTCGAGGCCCGCGGTGAGCTCGACCTGGAGAGCGCCACCGAGTTCATCGTGCTGCTCGCCGCGCTGCTGGAGCTGAAGTCGCGTCTGATGCTCGCCGGCGAGGACGACGACGAGCTGCTCGAGCTGGAGCCCGACGAGGCCGCCGAGGAGCTGCTTGCGCGGATGCTCGACGCCCGCCGCTACCGCTCCGCCGCCGGGCACCTGCGCGAGCTGCTCGACCGCGAGGCCGGCGTGCGCTTCCGCGCCGCCCCGCCGCCCGCGCACCTGCTGCGCGCCGTGCCCGAGCCCGTCGAGGGCGCCCACGACCCGGCGGTCCTCGGCCAGGCGATCGGCCGGCTGCTGACGATGCCGCCCGCGATCAGCGTGCGCCACATCACGATCCCCCGCGTCTCCCTCGCCGAGCGCCTGCAGCACCTGCGCTCGCTGCTGCACCGCGGGCGCTTCACCTTCGAGGAGGCCGTCGGGGACGCCGACCGCATGACCGTCGCGATCACCCTGTTCGCGCTGCTGGAGCTCTACAAGCGCGGCGAAGCCGCCTGGGAGCAGTCCGAGTGCTTCGGCGAGATCCACGTCCACGCGCTCGCCGCCGAGGCGGGCGCCTCGCTGTCGCCCGTGGGTGCCGGAAGGCTTGAGTGAGCGACGCCACGGACGCGCCCGAGCCCAAGCGAGCGGGGGACGTCCTGCTCGTACCCGTCGAGCTTGCAGACGAGCCCGTGGGCGCCCCGCAAGCGGGGGCGCACTCCCCGGGCGCCGAGCTTGCGCAGCTGGCCCGCGTCGTCGAGGCCCTGCTGTTCCTCAGCGGCGATCCGCTCAGCACCCGCGAGCTGGCCGCCGCCGCGCAGGCCGATGAGCTCGAGGTCGCCGCCGCGATCGAGTCGTTGACTGAGCAGTACGCCTCCGGACGCCGCGGCATCAACCTGCGCGAGCTGGCCGGCGGCTACACGCTCGCCAGCGACCCCTGCTCCGAGGAGGCCGCCCGGCGGCTCTTCAGCCGCCCTCGCGCCGCGACGCTCACCCCGGCGCAGGCCGAGACGCTCGCGATCGTCGCCTACCTGCAGCCGATCTCGCGCCCGGAGATCACCCGCATCCGCGGTGTCTCCGCCGACTCCGCGGTCTCCACGCTGCTCGAGCGCGGCCTCGTCGAGGAGGCCGGCCGCTCGCAGTTCGGCGCCGTGCTCTACCGCACCGGTACCTCGTTCCTGAAGTTGTTCGGCCTGCGCTCCTTGAACGAGTTGCCCGACGTCGCCCAGTGGGACCCGACGCCCGAGGAGCAGGCCGAGCTGCGCGAGCGACTGCTGCGCGCCGGGGAGGCTCGCGGAGAGGGCGGGCCGGCGCCGGTGGAGTCGTGAGTCTGTGCCCGCGCTCGAGCCAAGTCAGACGGCACTTGCCGCCAGCTGGCCGCACGCCGCGTCGATATCGCGCCCGCGCGTGAGGCGCACCGTTGCCTGCACACCACGCTCCTCCAGTACCGCCTTGAAGGCCGCGATCGCCTCGCGGCTCGAGCCCTTGTACGGCGAGTCGGTCGGGTTGTATGGGATCAGGTTGACCTTGAACATCAGTGGGTCGCCAGCGCTCTCGCTGTGGGCAGCGGTGCGGGCGCCCGCGGCCTCGCTTGACGCGCGGGCGCCCGGCGCGACCGTGCTCCCCTGCCGGGCCGGGGCCAGCAGCTTCGCCAGCGCCACCGCCTGCTCGTAGCGGTCGTTGACGCCCGCCAGCATCACGTACTCGACGAACACCCGCCGGCGCTTGCGCGCGTAGAAGGCGCGGCACGCCTCGATCACGTCGCGCAGCGGGTAGCGCTCGTTGACCGGCATCAGCTCCGAGCGCAGCGCTTCGTCGGCCGCGTGCAGCGAGAGCGCCAGGCGCAGCGGCAGCTCGCACTCGGTCAGCCGTTCGATGCCTGGGATCCACCCCACCGTCGAGATCGCCGTGCGCCGGTGGGCGATGCCGAGGTCCGGCAGCCGCGCGCACGCCGCGAGCACCGCGTCGAGGTTCAGCAGCGGCTCGCCCATGCCCATGAAGACGCAGTGGTCCACCGGCTCCACGCGGCGGAAGTGCAGCGCCTGGTCGAGGATCTCAGAGGTGCTCAGGTTGCGCGCGAACCGCATCGCGCCGGTGGCGCAGAACGTGCACGTCAGCGGGCACCCCGACTGCGAGGAGAGGCAGATCGAGCGCCGCCCGCGGGTGGGTGGGTTCCCATACCTCATCAGCACCGCCTCCAGCGGCCGCCCGTCGGCGGTCGCGAACAGCGCCTTGACCGTGCCGTCGCGAGCGCGAGCCTCGCTGCGCACCTCGAGGCTCGAGAACGGCACCTCCCGCTCCAGGGCCTCCCGCAGCGCGCGTGGGAGGTTCGTCATCGCGGCGTACCCGTCCGCCCCTCGCGCGACCCAGCGCCACACCTGGCCGGCGCGGAAGCCCGGCTCTCCACGCGCGTCGAGGGTCTCATGCAGGAGCTCTAGGTTCATGGCGTTTCAGGAAGGATTTGGATCGGCGTAGTGGTGGCGTGGCGGCGGTGGGTGCATGGGCGTGAGGCCGGTACGGCGAGGACTCGTCTGCAATGGTGGCAGCCGATGCGCCTGGCCAAGCATCTCGCTCACGCCGGCGTCGCCTCCAGGCGCGCCGCGGAGGAGCTGATCGTCGCGGGGCGCGTGCGCGTCGATGGCGAGCTGGTGCGCGATCCTGCCCGCGACGTAGGCCAGCATAATCGCGTGGAGGTCGACGGCCGGCTGCTTGCCGGCCCCGAGCCGCGCGTCGTCTACGCGGTGCACAAGCCGGTCGGCGTGCTCTCCACCGCGCGCGACACCCACGGCCGCCCGACGGTCGTGGGGCTCGTCGGGGAGTCGCGCCGCCTCTACCCCGTCGGGCGCCTGGACGCCGACAGCAGCGGTTTGATCCTGCTCACCAACGACGGCGCGCTCGCCGAGCGGCTGACCCACCCGCGCTACGAGGTGCCGCGGACCTACCGCGTGCGCGTCGCCGGAGGGCCGGTCGGGGAGCGGGCGCTGCGCGCCCTGCGCACGGGCGTGGAGCTGGAGGACGGGCCGACCGCGCCCGCGCGCGTTCGCCGCGTGCCCGGGGGCGGTGACGAGCTGGAGTTGACGATCCGCGAAGGCCGCAACCGCCAGGTGCGGCGCATGTGCGAGGCCGTCGGCCACCCCGTGCTTGCCCTGCGGCGCGTCGCGTTCGGTCCCCTGCGGCTCGGCGACCTGGAGTCCGGCGCGCACCGCCGCCTCGGGGAGGCCGAGCTGCGCAAGCTGCGCGAGGCGGGTGCTGCGCCTGAGGTCGTGAAGGCCGAGCCGGGTCCTTCAGGCGCGAAGGGCAAACGCGGGCGGGGGGTGACACCACCCGTCTGGGGCTCCTGATCCGCGAGCGACCCGCACGCCGGCGAGCCCGGCCGCGCTCTCTGAGAGAATCGCGCGTCATGCGACTCCATGCCTTACGCGGCGCGATCAGCGTCGCGCACAACGACGCCAAGGACATCCTCGAGGCCACGACCGAGCTCATGACGACGATCATGGAGCGCAACGAGCTCGCGCCCGAGGACGTCGTCAGCTGCATCTTCACCGCCACCAACGACCTCAACGCCGAGTTTCCCGCAGTCGCCGCGCGCGCGCTTGGCTTCGAGGGCGTACCGCTGCTCTGCGCCCGCGAGATCCCCGTGCCGCGCTCGCTGCCGCGCGTGATCCGCGTGTTGATCCACTACTACGCCGGGGACGACCACCGCGCCCAGCACATCTACCTGGGCGAGGCCAGGTCGCTGAGGGCCGACTTGGAATCCGCGCAGTAGCGCGGATCGCGCCGCGATAGGGAGAATCGCGGCTCAGGCAGGAGGATCGCGGCACAGCCGGGTAAGGGTCGCCCGGCCGTGGCCGGCGGGGATCGCCGCACGGTGGAAAGCCCTCGTCCGCCACAATACCCCGGTGCCCTTCGAGTTCTCCGAGCGGATCGGGCGTCTGCCGAGCTATCCCGCGGCGGGCGGCTACGCCGACGCCGCGCCGCGCGTGCGGCTCGCGAGCAACGAGTCGCCGTGGCCACCGCTGCCGGCGGTCATGGAGGCGATCGAGCGCTCGCTGGGCGCGCTCAACCGCTACCCCGACCCGAACGCCACCGCGCTGCGACGGCGCCTCTCCGAGCGCTACGGGGTGCCGGCGGAGCAGATCGCGATCGGCAACGGCTCCTGCGACATCCTGCTCGCCGCGGGCGAGGCGCTGCTGGAGCCGGGCGCCGAGCTCGTCCACGCGTGGCCGTCGTTCTCGATCTACCCGCATCTCGCCGCCGCTTCGGGCGCGCGCGCGGTGACGGTGGCGCTGGACGAGCGCG
The DNA here is from genome assembly GCA_050696515.1 of Solirubrobacteraceae bacterium. Classification (GTDB taxonomy): domain Bacteria; phylum Actinomycetota; class Thermoleophilia; order Solirubrobacterales; family Solirubrobacteraceae; genus Palsa-744. The sequence continues at coordinate 8,250 of JBOGYA010000025.1, read as the reverse complement.
AGCGCCACGACCTGCCCGCGATGCTGCGCGAGATCACCGTCGCCACGCGGCTGGTGGTCGTGTGCAACCCCAACAACCCCACCTCCACCGCGCTGGGGCTCGCCTAGATCGCGCGGTTCCTGGAGGAGGTGCCCCCACAGGTGTGCGTGGTAATCGACGAGGCCTACTGCGAGTTCAACCTGCTCGACGACCCCGACGCCTCCGTGGAGCTGCTGGCCGTTCACTCCAACCTCGTGCTGCTGCGGACCTTCTCGAAGGTCTACGGCCTCTGCGGGCTGCGCGTCGGCTTCGCGCTGTGCGGCTCACCGGAGCTGCCGCGGGCGTTCGACCAGGTGCGCCAGCCGTTCTTCTGCAACGCCGTCGCGCAGGCTGCCGCGACCGAGGCGCTCACCCACCAGGATGCGGTCACCGAGCGCGTCACGCGCACCGTCGCCGAGCGCATCGCCATGGACGAGCGGCTGCGGGCACTCGGGCTGGCGCCCGCCGAGTCGCAGGCCAACTTCTGCTGGTTCGCGCTCGGGGGAGAGAGAGACGAACAGGAGGTGATGCGCGGCCTGCTAGAGCGCAGCGTACTCGTACGCGGCGGCGGCGCTCTCGGTCGCGAGGGGGCGCTGCGCGTGACCTACGGGACGCCGGAGGAGAACGCCGCCTTCCTCGATGCGCTTGCCGAAGTGCTGTAGAGCTGCTACAACCCTCTAAGACATCCATGCCCGCATCGGCCAGCGCATATACCCGCCGTTCCTCCGCGTATGCCGCCGGGTCGTCTTTTTACGCTCGCGCCTGGCGATTTAGCTAGGCGCTTCGGCCCAGCCCGTTCGTGAGCGGGCCTCGGGTCGCATCGGGTCGTCGCTGACCGAGCGCCACCCCACTGGGCGCACCACGCCTATCACGATTGCGCCTGCGGCGCGGTTCTCACGCCGGGGCGGAGGAGCACCTACTATCCGCGTAGAGGGTGGCGCAGTCGGCCGGAGGCCGGCGAGCCGGGCCCCTCTTCTTTCAGAACAAGAAAGGAAGCTTCGATGATGATTGTGATGAAGGAGACCGCGACCGACGATGAGATCGCGGCGGTCGTAGGCAAGATCGAGCGAGCCGGCGCGCGTGCCCACCGCAGCCGGGGCGCGCGCGTGACCGTGATCGGCGCGATCGGCGACGTCGAGCAAGACGCCTCCGTCGAGAGCCTCGGACTGGAGGGCCAGCCCGGCGTGGACAGAGTCGTCCCGATCCTCAAGCCCTACAAGCTCGCCTCCTCCCAGTTCCGTCACGGCGAGCGCACCGTGCTGGAGATCGAAGGCCGCAAGGTCGGGGGCGATCACTTCGCGCTGATCGCCGGCCCTTGCACGGTCGAATCGCGCGAGCAGACGTTGGAGACAGCGCGTGCGGTGCGCGACGCGGGTGCAACGCTGCTGCGCGGCGGCGCCTACAAGCCGCGCACCTCCCCCTACGCCTTCCAGGGCTTGGGGCAGGAGGGGCTGCGCCTGCTCGCCGAGGCGAAGGCCGAGACGGGCCTGCCGGTCGTCACCGAGCTGATGGACGTGCGCGACATCGACGCGGTGCTGGAGGTCGCCGACGTGATCCAGATCGGCGCGCGCAACATGCAGAACTACTCGCTGCTCACCGAGATCGGGCGCTCCGGGCGCCCCGCGCTGCTCAAGCGCGGGCTCTCCGCGCCGCTGGACGAGCTGCTGATGGCCGCCGAGTACATCCTCAAGGAGGGCAACCCCGCCGTGATGCTCTGCGAGCGCGGCATCCGCACGTTCGAGAACGCCTACCGGCGGGTCACGCTCGACCTGATGGCGGTGCCGATCCTCAAGGAGCTCTCGCACCTGCCGGTGATCGTCGATCCCTCCCACGCGGCGGGCCGGCGCGACCTGGTGCTGTCGCTGTCGCTGGCCGCCGCCGCGGCGGGCGCGGACGGCATCATCGTGGAGGTGCACCCCAACCCCGACGAGGCCGCCTGCGACGGGCCGCAGTCGCTGCCGACCGACGCGTTCGCCGAGTACGCCGTCGCCGTGGAGCGCGCCGCGGCGCTCGCGGGCAAGGCGCTCAGCGTCGTCTGATGAGCGGCGCCACAGGGCAGACCCCTTGAGGGTTGCGATCCTCGGCGTGGGCTTGATCGGCGGCTCGATCGGCCTGGCCGCGCGCGAGCGTGCCGGCGCGCACGTCTGGGGGTACGACCCCGACGAGCGCGTGCGTGCCGAAGCCCTCCGCCTGGGTGCGATCGACGAGCAGGCGCCTGACCTCGCAACCGCGGTGGCGGGGTCGCAGGTCGTCTTCGCCGCGGCCCCCGTCGGAGCGCTCGCACAAACCGTGCGTGAAGCGCTGGCGCTCGCCGGCGATGCCTGCGTCGTCAGCGACGTGGGCTCGACCAAGCTCGCGCTGGAGGATGCACGGGAGGACCCCCGCTTCGTGGGCGGCCACCCGCTGGCGGGGGCCGAGACGGCCGGCGTCGCCCACGCCCGCGAGGATCTGTTCGAGGACGCCACGTGGTACCTCACGCCCACGCGGAGCACCGATCGGGCGCTGTATGGGCGCCTGCGGGGTCTGATCGAGCGCCTCGGCGCGCGGCCCGCCGAGATTGAGGCCGATGCCCACGACCGCCTGATGGCGAGCGTCTCGCACCTCCCGCACGTCCTCGCCAACGTGCTCGTCGCGCAAGCCGCCGGCGCCTTCGACCGTGAGGGCTGCCAACCGGCGGTTGGCCCCAGCCTGCACGACACGACCAGGGTGGCGGGCGCCAACACGGCGATCTGGACCGACATCTACCTCGCCAACAGGGACGCTTTGATCGAGGCGATCGCAGAGGCCGAGCGGCGACTGGGCGACGTCCGCACGGCGCTCACCCGGGCGGACGCCGCCGCGCTGGCCGCATGGAACGAGCACGCGCGCGCGGCGCGTGCCCAACTGCTGGGCCTGGACAGCCCCGCGGAAAAATGAGCGACGGCGATGGGCGTGGTGTGTATATAACTTTTCAAGTCGTGTCCAACAGTTGTTATACGTCGCTCGGATTTTTCATGTCGGTGCCCGCCCCCCAACGCCATCTATCTACTATTGCTATACTCATAAGGGGCTAGGGGGATGAACGTGCGCTTCGAGCCCTCCGGCCCGTTGAACGGCGAGCTGACCGCGCCGCCGGACAAGTCGGTTTCCCATCGCGCCGCGCTGCTCGGCGCGATGGCCTCCTACCCGGTGCGGATCGAGAACTACCTGCACGCCGCGGACACCACCGCGACGCTGGACGCGGTGCGCGCACTGGGAGCGCTCGTGGAGGTGAGCGATCGGGAGGTGGTCGTGCGCGGAGCGGGCCTGCGCGAAGCGCGCGAGACCGAGCGCCCGATCGACGTGGGCAACGCGGGCACGCTGCTGCGGCTGCTGCCCGGCTGGCTCGCCGCCCAGGAGGGCCGGGCCTTCACGCTCGACGGCGACGAGTCGATCCGCCGCCGTCCGGTGGACCGCGTGATCGAGCCGCTGCGCCTGATGGGCGCCGAGCTGCGAGCCACCGGGGGCCACTTCGCGCCACTGGAGGTGCGCGGCGCGCGGCTGCACTCGATCTCCTACGAGCTGCCGGTGGCGAGCGCTCAGGTGAAGTCGTGCGTGCTGCTCGCCGCGCTCGCGGCCGACGGCGCCACGACCGTCGCCGAGCCCGAGCGCAGCCGCGACCACACTGAGCGGATGCTGCTGGGAGCCGGGGCCACGATCCACCGCAACGGCCGCCGCGTGACCGTCACCAACACCGACGAGCTCGTGCTCGAGCGCGTGCGGGTCCCCGGCGACCTGAGCTCCGCGGCGTTCGTGCTCGCCGCCGGGGTGCTGGTGGCGGGCTCGCGCCTGCTGATCCGCGACGTCGGCGTCAACTGGACGCGCAGCGGCTTCCTGCGCATTCTGATGCGGATGCAGGGGATCGTGCTCGGCGACCTCGAGGACGATACCGGCGAGCTCGTCGCGCACGAGCCGGCCAGTGACCTGGACGTCGCCGCGGGAGCGCTGGAGGGCACCTTCGTGGGCCCCGAGGAGGTGCCGCTGGCGATCGACGAGCTGCCGCTGATCGCGCTGCTGGGCTGCTTCGCCGAGGGGGAGACCGTGGTGCGGGGCGCGCAGGAGCTCCGTCTGAAGGAGTCCGACAGGATCGCCACGGTGGTCGCTGGCCTACGTGGTCTCGGCGCGGACATCGAGGCGACCGAGGACGGCTTCGCGGTGACCGGGACCGGCGGCTTGCGCGGCGGCGTACTCGATGCTCACGGCGACCATCGCCTGGCGATGTTGGGCGCGGTTGCCGGCCTCGCCTCGCGCGAGGGTGTCGAGGTGCGCGGCATGGAGGTCGCCGCGGTCTCCTACCCGGGGTTCGTGGAGGACTTGAGGGGGCTGCAATGATCCGGGCGCGCTTTGTGAGATAGTGCCCGCCCGATGATCGTCGCGATCGACGGCCCCGCGGGGGCCGGCAAGTCCACGGTCGCGCGCGCGGTGGCGCGGGAGCTGGGCTTCGCCTACATGAACAGCGGCGCGATGTACCGCTGCGTGGCACTGCTGGCACTCGCCGCGCCCAGCGATGAGCCGGCACTGCTGGCGCGCGCCGCCTGGATCGAGCCGGGGGAGCGCATCCTGCTCGACGGCCGCGACGTGACCGCGGAGATTCGGGCGCCGGAGGTCTCGGAGATGGCTTCGCGCGTGGCCGCCGACCCGGCGGTGCGCGAGGCGCTCGTGGCCAAGCAGCGCGAGGCGATCGCTCACTGCGACTTGGTCGCCGAGGGGCGCGACATCGGCACGGTCGTCGCGCCCGACGCCGAGCTGAAGGTATTCCTGACCGCCGACCCTGGGGAGCGGGCGCGCCGGCGCGCGGCGGAGCTGGGTGTCGACCCCAAAACGGTGCTCGCCGAGCAGGCGCTGCGTGACGAGCGCGACACCACGCGCGCGCACTCCCCCCTGCAGCCGGCCCCCGGCGCCGTCACGCTCGACACGACGGGACTGAGCGTGGAGGAGGTCGTGCGGCGCATCGCCGCGCTCGCGCGGCCCCGAGCGGCGCGGTCATAGCCCATACTGGCTCAATGCTGAAGGTCGCCGTCGTCGGCTATCCGAACGTGGGCAAGTCATCGCTCGTGAACCGCCTGAGCGGCTCGCGCGAGGCGGTCGTGCACGAGCGCCCCGGGGTGACGCGCGACCGCAACGAGGTCGAGTGCGAGTGGAGTGGGCGCGCGTTCAAGCTGATCGACACGGGCGGTGTCGACTTCCGCGACGAGGACCCGCTGGCGGGCTCGATCCGCGAGCAGGCGCGCGCGGGCCTCGCGGAGGCGCAGGTGGCAGTGCTGGTGGTCGACGCGCGCGCGGGGGTGCGCGCGGGCGACGAAGAGCTCGCGGACCTGCTGCGCCGCTCGCCGCTGCCGAGCATCGTGGCGGCCAACAAGTGCGACGGCGTAGCGGAGCTGCCGCAGGCGGCCGAGTTCCACCGCCTCGGCCTCGGCGAGCCGCTGGCGGTCTCCGCGGCGCAAGGGCTCGGCTCCGGCGATCTGCTCGACCGGATCGTGGAGCTGCTTCCGCCCGCTGAGATCCAGCCCGACGGGGACGCGCTGCGCCTGGCGGTGATCGGCCGGCCGAACGTCGGCAAGTCCTCGCTGGTCAACCGCTTCCTGGGTGAGGAACGCGTGATCGTGTCTGAGCTCGCGGGCACGACCCGCGATGCGATCGACACGCCGCTGAGCGTGGACGGGCGCAGCGTGACGCTGATCGACACCGCGGGGATGCGCCGTCAGTCGAAGGTCGCGGACTCGGTCGAGTTCTACACGGCGCTGCGCTCCCGCCGCGCGGCTGAGCGCGCGGACGTGGCGCTCGTGGTGTGCGACGCCACCGCGGGCGTCACCGCCCAGGACCTGCGCATCGCGGAGCTCGCGATGAAGGCGGGGTGCGCGACGGCGATCGTGCTGAACAAGTGGGACCTGCACGAAGGCACCGAGCAAGACCTCGACCACGAGCGCGCTCGCGTGGCCGCCAAGCTGCGGCTGCGCCCGCGGGTGCTGACGGCGAGCGCGAAGACTGGCCGCCACGCCGCGCGCCTGCTGACCGAGGCGCTCGCGCTGGGGGACCGGATGGCGGGGCGCATCCCGACGCCCGAGCTCAACCGCTTCCTGGCCGAGGCGGTACAGGCGCGCCAGCCGCCGGTGGGCACCCGCCGCGGATCGAGCCAGCACCGCCTGAAGCCGATCTACATGACCCAAACGGGCGAGCACCCGCCGCGCTTCGCGATCCAGGTCAACTCGCGCGAGCGGGTGACGCGCGACTACGCCTACTTCCTGGAGAACCGCCTGCGCTCGCGCTACGGCATGGACGGGGTGCCGCTGATCATCGACTTCGTCGAGCGCGGGCAGCGGTCCAATCACCGCGCGGCCTGAGCTGACGTCGCTACACTTCGCCGCCTATGACACAGCTATCAGGTGGCGACAACGAGTTCCTGTTCACCAGCGAGTCGGTGACGGAGGGGCACCCGGACAAGATCGCCGACCAGATCTCCGACGGAGTGCTCGACGCGGTGCTGCGCGAGGACCCCTACGGCCGCGTGGCGTGCGAGACGCTCGTGAACACGGGCCTGATCGTGGTCTCGGGCGAGATCACGACGAAAACGTACGTGGACATCCAGGAAGTCGCGCGCGAGACGGTGCGGGGCATCGGCTACGACAACGCGGCGTACGGCTTCGACTGCGACACGTGCGCGGTGGTCAACGCGATCGACCGCCAGTCGCCGGACATCGCGCAGGGGGTCGACGCGGCGTACGAGACGCGCCACGACCCGCTCGACGACGACCGGCTGGACGTGGCCGGCGCTGGCGACCAGGGGATGATGTTCGGCTACGCCTCGAACGAGACCGAGGAGCTGATGCCGCTGCCGATCCTGCTGGCCCACAAGCTCTCCAAGCGCCTGGCGGAGGTGCGCAAGGCGGACGTGCTGCCGTACCTGCGCCCCGACGGCAAGACCCAGGTGACGGTCCGCTACGAGGGCGGCCGGCCGGTGGCGGTCGAGAAGATCCTGATCTCCACCCAGCACGCCGACGGGATCGACAGCGAGACGCTGATCAAGCCGGACCTCTTCGAGCATGTGCTGCGCCCGGTGCTGCCCGCGGAGCTCTACGAGGAGAAGCAGCTGTTGCACAACTTCCTGGTCAACCCGACCGGGCGCTTCGTGATCGGCGGGCCGAAGGGCGACTGCGGGCTGACGGGGCGTAAGATCATCGTGGACACCTACGGCGGCATGGCCCGCCACGGCGGCGGGGCGTTCTCGGGCAAGGACCCCTCGAAGGTCGATCGCTCCGCGGCGTACGCGGTCAGGTGGGTGGCGAAGAACATCGTCGCGGCCGGCTTGGCCGACCGCGCGGAGGTGCAGGTCGCCTACGCGATCGGCGTGGCGCACCCGGTGTCGGTGATGGTCGAGACGTTCGGCACCGAGAAGCTCGGCCGCGCACGGATCACGGAGCTCGTGCAGGAGCACTTCGACCTGCGTCCCGGGGCGTTCCGCGAGGAGCTGAGACTGCACCGCCCGATCTACCAGAAGACCGCGGCGTACGGCCACTTCGGCCGCGACGACCACGATTTCACGTGGGAGCGCACCGACAAGGCGCAGGAGCTGCGCGACGCGGCAGGGCTGGGGGCCGTAGCGGAGGTTTAGGGCTCACGCGAGGGTGGTCTCGCTTTGGTGGGTCCCGGCAGGCTGGGGAGCTGCCACTTAAAGAATTGGGGGGATATACCAGCCCACTGGACCTCTCTTCTCGATCATCTGGCCAGGCTCACAAGGTCCAGTTGGTTGTATATCCCCAACTGAGACACCACCCACGCGAGGCCTCCCAGCCACGGCGCGAGCACCCGGGAAGGCGGTCCGGCGGGCCATCTACGATGACCGGATCCCACCCACCTCGCCGAGTGAGATCGCCCAAGTAGAACCCCTGACCACGGCCCGCGCGCTGCGCGGCCCGTTCGACTACCGGCTACCGCCGGAGCTCGAAGGCGGCGTGGTCGGAGTGGGCTCGATGCTGGTGGTGCCGTTCGGCCGGCGCGAGGTGCTCGGGGTGGTGACGGGCCTGTCCGAGCGCAGCGAGGTGGCCGAGGAGAAGCTGCTGGCCCCCCTGCGCGCGCTGGAGCTCGGCGTCCCGGTCGATCTGGTGGCGCTGGCGGAGTGGATCGCCGCGGAGTACTGCTCGACGGTCGCGCGGGCGCTGCGGCTGGTGCTGCCGCCGGGGGCGACCGGCAAAGGACCCAGCGGCCTCGGCGTGCGCA